>CADCQD010000281.1 GCA_902803485.1 uncultured Eubacteriales bacterium
AATCTGACGAGGAAATAGCAGCGGATTTAGGGCATAAATACTGATGTTCCCACTTTTACTTAAAAAATGTTCCCAAAATCACTTAAATAGATAACGGCGCAGGGGTGGTGTGGAAACCTCTTACAGCGTCATTCATTCAACACCTATTTATTCGCAAAACTCAAGTTTAACGAATAAAGACGCAAAATCTCATGTGGATAAGCGGATAAACCCGAGCAATTCGTCATAGCTTCGGACCGCCAGGTACGGAAAATCCGCATCCGGCAACACCGCAGATCTTTCAGGGCCTTTTTCCATGGTTCCCGTATATAATACCGGATACATTCCCGCGTCATGCGCGCCAATGATATCTGTATCAAAAGTATCGCCGACAAACCATACGTCTTCCGCCGGAAGTTTTGCCTTGATCAGCGCAAGCGCAAATAAACGCGGATCCGGTTTCCTGATCCCGTAATCACTGGACGCAAGAATAAATTCAAAAGGATGGTCCGGAAACATTTTCAGGATCCTCTTCCTGAGCGCGTTTCCGGACCAGCCGAGATTGCTGATTACTGCCGTTCTTATATCCTGCGCTTTCAGCGCCCTGAGGCATTCCCGGATCCCGGGCATGCAGGAATTCTCAGATAACGGCGCTGTGTGATCCCAAAGGATCTGTTCCGCATCTTCCAGGCTGATATCCAGCTCGATCTCGTTCATTTCATATTTCAGGCGCAGCATCTGAAATTCATGCGGCTCATAACCCAGGTCTCTGACAGGCCGAAGGGACCGGAAAAAGTCCGTTTCATAGTCGCTGACCATTTCCGGGGATAATCCGCGGGGATTCCGGATCACATGCTGAAAAACCGCTTTTTCGCCTTCTCTGAAGCTGAAATCACTTTCATTGATCAGCGTCCCGCCGTAATCAAACAGGATCATCCGGGGTCTTTTCATCCGGATCAGCCCTCCATTTTTTCCAGTTTCGCAAGGATCTCGTCGCCCCATAAAAGCACGTTCAGTTCTGTGGCAAGTTTTACCGCGCCGGAAGTGAAATTCTCATTGGTCAGCACAACGCCCACCATTCTGTGATAGAAATTCACGCCGGCATAGATCTCCTGGACGGCTCTGGTTCCCACCGGATGGTTATAATACTTGCACTGAAACGCGTAGCTGACGCCGCCTTTCTCCGCAATGATATCCACACCGAAATCATTGCTCTGAGGCGTCAGGCGCACTTCCGTAAAGCCGTTATCCGCAAGGAGCTCCGCGCAGTAATCCTCAAAGGAATTTCCGTCCTTCAGACGCTTATCCGTGCCTTTGGACTTCGCCTGCGGCTTATTCAGATTCCTGATCCTCTGATACAGGATCAGAGCGATCAGCCCCATGAGCAGGATCACGCCTGCAATGATCACGATCAGATAATTATTCAGAAAAAACTCTTTTAATGCTTCCATATGTATCATAACCTCCTGTTAATCGATTCTCCGTCCGATGGTCTGAATTTTCACGATATCCTGTCCCGGAAGCCCCCCTTTGATCTGGGTCACGCTGCAGGTGTCCTCCGAAAATTCGAACCAGAGGGTCTTTCTGGAATTGTTTTCCGGCCACAGTTCTTCCAGCCGGAAGATGTTCTCTGTTTCCCAGACGCCGTTCGCGTAGCATTTTTCAGCAAACTGCCACGGAGACCGGAATCTGTTATAGCGGCGCGAACCGTCCATCGCGAACTCCAGACGCAGCGCGGTATTGTCTTTTCCGGTCCAGGTCACACTGCCCTCCATTTCGCGGAAATCAATGGCAAATTCCCTGACAGGCGCGGCTTCCGGCGCGTACATCCCCAGGCAGTACAGATCAAAGCTGCCGGAAATCGCCTGATAGGAACCGGACGCGGAAGCTTTCGCTTCTCCATAGGGACGGAATTCCGGCGCTTCGATGGCCAGATGCTTCATCCGGTAAGAAAGGCGCATTGCCGCATCTTCATCCTTTTCGACCGGTCCGTCTTCCACATAAGGCATCAGGCATTCCCAGAGCTTTTTCAGCACCATATTGGGATTTCCATTCGGCGCGTTCTGGTTCATGGCTACGATCATATCCTTGTCCGGAATGACGATGGAGAACTGTCCTGCAGCTCCGTCCGCCCGGTAAGCGCCCGGCCGCGAGCACATCCACATCTGGTATCCATAGCCGGAACAGGCTTCCATATCTCCGCGCTGAAGTGCTGCTTCATTGGCGTTTTCGATCTGTTTTGACGTCGCGAGACGTACATATTCCTCCGGAAGGATCCTTTGTCCATCCACGGTTCCGCCATCCATATACAGCTTCATCAGCCGGAGATTATCCTCTGTGGTGCTGACGGTCCTCCATGCCCACATATCCATTCCTTCCGGCGCGATGCCATGCATGATGTTTTTACTGTTGATGCCGATATACGGGAAAAGCTTTTCCGAAAGATATTCGTATACGTCTTTGCCCGTCAGCTTCTCGATCACTTTTCCGAGGAAGGTGGACCCGACGCTGTTGTACCAGAAAGATGTGCCCGGTTTGTGATTCAGGGGCATGGCGATAAAGTTTTTCACCCAGCCGCCTTCCATCTCCGGGAATGCCGTCATGCCGGACCCCATGGTCAGAATATGGCGGATGGTCAGTTCATCAAAATATTCCGACGGTTTTTCCGGAACATATTCCGGAAAGATCTCCGTAACGTGAGTGTCCAGTGTCAGCAGGCCCTCACGGATCGCGATGCCGATGGCCGTCCCCATATAGGTTTTGGTCAGGGACGCGCACATATGCGGCATACCCGGCGCATACGGCGCCCACCAGCCTTCACAGCAGATCTTGTTATGGCGCATGATGACCAGTCCGTGCATCTCTGTAAGCCCAGGTTCCACCGCGTCTAAAAAACGTAAGATCCCTTCGGAGCGGATCCCCACATCCTCCGGCGCTGTACGTTCAAATTCCTTTCTCATTTTTTATCTCCTCAACAATCATTGATTTTTCCTGTCAGTCCGGATAGTCCGGATCCTCCTGTTATCATAGCAGAAAACCCACCCTCTGCACAAGTGCTTTTCTTTTCGAAAGGTTTGTGATATGATGGGTTTAACGAAGAAATGAGGGGCTGGGGATGAAAGATCAGACACTGCTGAAATATGTGCGGCGTTATGTAAATGAATATGACCTGATACAGGAAGGCGACCGGATCGCCGTGGGCGTATCCGGCGGAAAAGATTCTCTGGCGCTTTTATACGCCCTCTCCCGGCTCCGCTCCTTCTCTCCTGTCCGGTTCAGTCTCGCGGCAGTTGCCGTAGATCCCGGCTTTTCCATGGATTACAGCGAAGTCCGGGCATTTTCAGAATCTCTGGGAGTTCCCTTTATCCTGGAAAAGACCGAAATATCCAGGATCGTCTTTGAGGAAAGAAAAGAAAGCCGCCCCTGCGCACTCTGCGCGAATCTGCGCCGCGGCGCTCTCGTCAATGCCGCTGTGCGGGAAGGCTTAAACAAACTGGCCCTCGGGCATCATCGCGAGGATCTCCTGTCCACGCTGATGATGAATCTGATCTATGAAGGCCGTTTCTACTCCTACGCCCCGGTGACGGTCTATGAGGACCGGGGGATCACGCTGATCCGCCCGCTTCTTAATACTCCGGAAAGCCTGATCCGGCAGGTGGCTTCCGAACGGTCCTTCCCGGTGCTCGCGAACCTCTGCCCTGCCGACGGAAAGACCAGGAGGGAAGATATGGAACAACTAAACAAAGAAATGTCCGGGCGGTTCCCGGGCTTTAAGGACCGCCTGTATCACGCAATTCAGGCATCGGATATCCCGGACTGGGTGTCCGCAAGAAACCATAAAGCCCGGGAAGCAGGCTCTTTCCCGGACGTTGAGGAAACTGATTAAAAAGGAGAAATCATGGCGGATCAAAGCTATCATACACAAGTAGATATCAGGAATACGCTGAAACTCCGGGAGCTTCTCAGGGAACTTCCGCCCTATACCAAAGAGTTCTTCCGCGGTATTGAACCTCAGACCTCCTCCCGTACCCGGATCGCCTATGCCTATGATCTGAACGTGTTTTTTCAGTTCCTTCATGACAATAACCCGGCGCTCGGGAAAAAGGAGCTCCGGGAGATCACTCTTTCTGATCTGGAATCGCTGACCCCGATGGACATCGAAGAATACCTGGATTATGTGAAGGTCTATGAAGACAGCCGGAAGAAAGCGCATACCAATGACCTGCAGGCCATCAAAAGGAAGCTGGCGTCTTTACGCACCTTTTACAAATACTTTTATCAGAAAGAACTGATCCATTATGATCCGGCGGCGCTGGTGCCCATGCCGAAGCTTCATGAAAAAAACATCGTACGGCTGGATGAAGACGAAGTGGCGGAACTTCTGGATAATGTGGAATCCGGCAGCAAACTCACCGAGACCCAGCAGAAATTCCATGAAAAGACCAAGGTCCGGGATCTGGCTATCGTCACGCTTCTTGTGGGCACCGGGATCCGTGTATCTGAATGTGTTGGCCTGAACATCAATGACGTGGACGTGAAAAACTCCGGTGTTATGGTACACAGAAAAGGCGGCAAGGAAGAAACCGTGTATTTCGGAGACGAGGTGGAGGAAGCGCTTTACGCGTATATGGATGAGAGGGAAAACACGGACGCCCTCCCCGGCCATGAAGACGCGCTTTTCCTGTCCGGGCAGAGAAAGCGCATCAATGTACGGACAGTGGAAAATCTGGTCAAAAAGTACACTCAGACAGTGACGCAGGTCAAGAATATTACACCCCATAAATTAAGAAGCACCTACGGTACGAATCTGTACCGCGCCACCGGAGATATTTATCTGGTTGCGGGCGTTCTGGGACATTCCGATGTGAATACCACCAGAAAACACTATGCCGCCATCGAGGATGAGCAGCGAAGATCCGCCCGGAACAAGGTCCGCCTCCGCAGGGACTGACTATTGATTTTCCATAGAGTTGTGTTAATATATGTATATCAATAATGACAGCGGTGAAATGCGCTATGCATGGAACCGTCTGGAAATTATAAAAAAATAGGGGGAATTCCATGAGGTATGTAGAAAGAAACCTTAGGCAGAATGAGCACGTAATTGCTAAGGCTCATGTCACCTACTGGGCGATCGTTCCGATCCTTCTCAGGGTGCTGCTTCTGGGCGGAGGGCTCTGCGCCCTGCTCTTCCTTGGCAGGGATTATCTGGACGACGCGATGTTTTCCATTTCCGACCGGGTGCTTTGGCTGGACGGCAGTAATTTTTCCATTTTTCTTGCCCTGGCCGCAGCTGTCGTTATAATCTCTGCCGCAATTGAGATCATTCGCCTGCTGTGCATCCAGATGGTCGCGACGGACAAAAAACTCATAGGAAAATACGGTGTGATCTATGTGCATTCTCTGGACGCTTATCTGGAGAAGATCGATAATTTCACCATTGAAGAGACCATCCTGGGCCGTATTTTCAGATACAATACAATCTCCGTCGGCACCACCTCCAACACGATGAAGTTCAAATACATCTCAAACGCGAAGCAGTTCAAGAACGCGGTCATGACCTGCTATGACGAGAGACTGGAAGAACTGATGCGAAAGCAGGCCGGGTTCATCAGCGACGTGATGCCCACGCCTCCTGCCAGTCCCTTTGCCCCCGGCAGCGGACCCTTTGACGGTTTTGGCGGCCCTGCGCCCCGGCCGGAACCTCCTGCTCCGGACGCGCCGGTTTTCCCGCCCTTCCCGGAACTGTCTGAGCCGGATTTTGTAATGGATGAAGCACCTGTTCCTGACGAGGATCTGCCGGAAAAACCTGAACCTGCTGAAGCTCCTGAAAACGTCCCGGAACCTGAAAATGCTGAAAACGCGCCAGTTTCCGAAGTTCCTGAGATCTTCGCTGTACCTGAAGATGCTGAAAGCGCTGAAGAACCTGAGGATGCTGAAATTGCTGAAGCGCCCGAAGATCCCGAAATCGCTGCAGTATCTGAGGATTTTGAGACCGATTCAGGATCCGAAGAAGGCCCTGAGGAAGAAGAGATCCCGGAACCGGAAGCACCGGCGGAACCTGATGAAGATGAAGCGGATGCGGAAACAAAGGCTCCCATTGAAGATGACGCCGCGATGTACGCGGTGGAAAACGAAGCCATCGATCCCCTGTATTTCGCGTCTCCTTCCGCGGCAGATCCCTTTGACGATCCGTTCGCGGACCTTGGCGAAGATCTTTCCGACGAACCGGAGATCATCGCGGACGTTAAGGAAGAAAAGAAGCCGGAGCCTCTGGATGATATCCTGAATTTCAGAGAAGTGACGGATGACTTCGATCTTACACTGAACAGCAACCGCAGGGATCCCTGGTCAAAACGCTGACCGAAGGGAGAAAAACGCACAGAAAAACAAAACGGAGCCGGCAGCGGCTCCGTTTGTTTCTGTGCTTTTTTCAGAAAGATCAGTCATCCGTTCAAAAGCTCATGGACACTGTCCACTACGGTAGACAACAGAGAAACGTCCACCCCGTCGCCTTCTTCCGGATGCAGAGAAGCAAAGGTGATGCAGGACCCGTAAAACTCGCCTGCGCCCAGAAGGAATTTCCCGTTTCCGCCCATGCTGTACACGGCGATGGGGAAATCCAGATCATCCGTCAGATCATAGACCGCGTTCAAAAGCCGGTTCATATCTCTTCTGGAACTGGGGACGACGCCGATCTTCACCGCGTCCACGCCCAGACGCTGCATATAACGGATCCGGAATTCCAGTTCTCCGATGGTCAGCATCTTGATAAACGAATGATTGGAACCGATCACCGGTGTGCGGCCGCTCTTAGCGTACGCGATCAGCTCAGTCGCGCGGTACTCGGACACACAGCATTCCACATCCACCAGATCGATCAGCCGGCTGTCGATCGCGAGCTTAATGATATTCATATACTCGTGATCTTTCACATTCGTATGGCCGCCTTCCTCCGCGGTCCTGAAGGTGAAATAGAACAGCTTGTCGCCGATGCACATGCGGATGATCTTCAGCATCCGAAGTACGGACGTTTCGGTTTTCCAGTCAGCGAAATAATCAGCTCTCCACTCAATGATCTCCGCGCCTGAACCGGCAGCTTTGACTGCCTCCAGCCGGACGGCTTCCTCCGTCTGGCCGGCAATGGTCACGCAGATCTTCGGTTTTCCTTCGCCGATTTTTACGTCTCTGATCTCAATCATCTGATTCTGTCACACTCCTCTGGCAGACGCCGTTTCCGGACGCGTCTGCCTAAGTTTCATCAAAAATCACGGGACCCGCGGTCCCAAAGCGGGATCTCACGGTCCGGATCAAAGCAGCTTTTCCAGACGTTCTTTTACCGCGGCCAGGAACTGATCCGTATTTGTAATATGGATATCCGGAAGCGATGACATGATCGCGAGATCCTTGGTCATATAACCTTCTTCCACAGTCTGAAGAGTCGCTTTTTCCAGTTTTTCGCCAAATGCCGTAAGCTCTCCGAGGCCGTCAAGTTCTCCGCGTTTTTTCAGAGCGCCGGTCCATGCGAAAATGGTCGCGATGGGATTGGTAAAGGTCTCATGTCCTTTCAGATGCTCATAATAATGACGCTGCACGGTTCCGTGCGCCGCCTCAAATTCAAAGCTTCCGTCCGGAGACATTAAAACGGAGGTCATCATGGACAGGGAACCGAAGGCTGTGGCCACCATATCGCTCATTACGTCGCCGTCATAGTTTTTGCACGCCCAGATAAAACCGCCTTCCGAACGGATCACCCGCGCCACGGCATCATCGATCAGCGTGTACATATAGCGGATCCCCAGCGCGTCAAAACGGGCCTTGTATTCCTTTTCAAAGAGATCATTGAAGATATCCTTGAAATGATGGTCATACTTCTTGGAGATGGTATCCTTCGCGCCGAACCAGAGATCCTGGCGGGTCTCGATCGCGTAGCTGAAGCAGCTTCTTGCGAAGCTTTCAATGGAACTGTCCGTATTATGAACGCCCTGCATGATGCCGGGCCCTTTGAATTCATGAACGGTTTCTTTCCGTACTTCGCCATCTTCTGACGTGAATACAAGTTCGCATTTACCGGGCTTGTCCGTCACCATTTCCACTGCTTTATAAATGTCGCCGTACGCATGTCGGGCAATGGTAATGGGTTTCTGCCATGTACGGACGTAAGGCGCGATGCCTTTGACGATGATGGGCGCGCGGAATACCGTGCCATCCATGATCGACCGGATGGTGGCATTCGGGCTCTTCCACATCTCGCTTAAATGATACTCTTCCACACGCGCCGCGTTGGGCGTGATGGTCGCGCATTTTACAGCAACGCCATATTGTTTTGCCGCATTCGCGGAATCTATGGTCACCTGGTCCTTTGTCTCTTCACGGTATTTCAGGCCAAGATCATAATATACGGTCTTCAGGTCAATGTACGGAAGCAACAGCTCGTCTTTGATCTTCTGCCACATGATCCGTGTCATTTCATCTCCGTCCATCTCTACCAGAGGTGTCGTCATTGTAATTTTAGGCATTCTTTTCCCTCCGCGATCCAATATTTTGAAAATTATAGCACAAACCGCCGGATACTTCAAGTCATTCTATGTCAGGACCCGGTAAAATCCGCAGTCTCTCTCCACTTTTACCCGAAAAAACGCCTGACTCAGGCATCCTTCACGCCACTTGGCCCGGGGACGCCCTGTTCCTCCTGCGAACGAAAATGATCGTATTCCGAAAATGCGGATCTCATAACGCAAACCGGGCGGGGTGAATGAGATCACCCCGCCCGGATCCTGGCTGTTTTAAAAGGAACGCGTTACATACCCATGCCCATATTGGGATTCGCGGGCATTGCCGGTGCCGGCTCCTTAATGTTCGCGACTACAGCTTCCGTGGTCAGGAATGAAGATGCCACAGAGGTCGCGTTCTGAAGAGCGCTTCTGGAAACCTTGGCGGGATCCAGGATGCCGGCCTTGACCATATCCACATACTCATCATTGTACGCGTCATAGCCGATGCCGTCTTCAGCTTCATAAACCTTATTCACGATCACGCTGCCGTCCAGGCCTGCGTTATCCGCGATATAATACAGAGGAGCCTTCAGGGCTTTCAGCACGATTCCTGCGCCGGTCTTCTCATCGCCTTCCAGCTTCGCTGCCATTTCTTCCAGCTTTCTGGACGCGTGGATGTAAGCGGATCCGCCGCCTGCGATAATGCCTTCTTCCACTGCCGCGCGGGTCGCGTTCAGCGCGTCTTCCATACGAAGCTTTGCTTCCTTCATTTCTGTCTCGGTAGCCGCGCCGACACGGATCACAGCGACGCCGCCTGCCAGCTTCGCAAGACGCTCCTGCAGTTTTTCCTTATCAAATTCAGACGTGGTGGTCTCGATCAGAGAACGGATGGAGGCAACACGTGCCGCGATGGCGTCCTTATCTCCCGCGCCGTCCACGATGATGGTATTCTCTTTACCGACCTTTACGGACTTCGCGCGTCCGAGGTCAGCGATGGTCGCTTCCTTCAGTTCCAGGCCGAGTTCATCAGAGATGACCTGTCCGCCGGTCAGGATCGCGATATCCTTCAGCATTTCTTTTCTTCTGTCGCCGTAGCCCGGAGCTTTTACTGCGACTACACTGAAGGTGCCGCGCAGTTTATTCACGATCAGGGTGGTCAGCGCTTCGCCTTCCACATCCTCCGCGATGATCAGAAGCTTTGCGCCGCTCTGAACGATCTGCTCCAGAAGAGGCAGGATCTCCTGAATGTTGGAGATCTTCTTGTCTGTGATCAGAATGTACGGATCATCCAGCGTAGCTTCCATCTTTTCCATGTCGGTAGCCATGTAAGCGGAAACATAACCGCGGTCGAACTGCATGCCTTCCACCAGATCCAGCTCCGTCTTCATGGTCTTGGATTCTTCGATGGTGATAACGCCGTCCTTGCTGACTTTTTCCATAGCATCCGCAACCATCTCGCCTACTTCATCATCTGATGCGGAGATGGCGGCGACACGGGCGATCTGCTCTTTTCCGCTGATGGGCTTGCTCATGGCAAGGATCGCTTCCACTGCCGCGTCAGAAGCTTTCTTCATGCCCTTCCTGAGAACGATGGGGTTCGCGCCTGCTGCCAGGTTCTTCATGCCTTCCGTGATCATTGCCTGTGCAAGGACCGTCGCGGTGGTGGTGCCGTCGCCTGCCACGTCATTGGTCTTGGTAGCAACTTCCTTCACGAGCTGCGCGCCCATGTTTTCGAATTCGTCTTCCAGTTCGATCTCTTTCGCGATGGTAACACCGTCATTTGCTACCAGCGGCGTGCCGTAGGATTTGTCAAGAACAACGTTTCTGCCTTTCGGTCCGAGGGTAACGCGGACTGTATCTGCCAGTTTATTTACGCCTGCTTCCAGTGCTTTTCTGGCTTCCGCACCGTATCTGATATCTTTTGCCATGATGTGCCTCCTTATTCAACTACTGCAAGAATATCGCTCTGACGAACGATGATATATTCAACACCGTCAATCTTGGCTTTCGTGCCCGCGTACTGTGAATAGATCACGCGGTCACCGGTCTTCACTGCCATGGTGACTTCATTTCCGTCTACCATTCCGCCGGGGCCGACTGCGATGATTTCTGCCATCTGCGGCTTTTCCTGTGCGCTGCCCGGAAGAACGATTCCGGATTTCGTGGTCTCTTCTGCTTCGATCTGCTTCAGCACAACTCTGTCCATTAATGGAACTAACTTCATGTTTAACCTCCTCTTATAATCAACAGGAATCCCTGTCTGATGACTTAATCAGCACTCATAATGTTTGAGTGCTAACCACTTTTCATATCATATCACATAATACGAAAAAATCAAGCTTTTATTTGTGTATTTCACGTGAATTTTACAATTTGACATTTGAACGTCTTTGTGTTAACTTTATATTTACAATTATTCCATTACTATCTTTTCCGTTCGATGCTACCCCGAAATTAAGGAGACTTATGAGAGAAAAACTGAATTCACTTCCCCTGACGGAGCTCAGGGCGATCGCTGCGTCAAAGGGAATGACGCGTATTTCCGCCATGCGCAAACAGGAACTGATCGACAGGCTTCTTTCTCTTTATGAGGAAGAAAAAGCCGCGGAAGCAAAAAGCAAAGCAGACGCGGCGCCCCAGATCCAGGCGCAGCCTCAGACTCAGACAAATTCCCAGACACAGCCGCAGACACAAAGATATACGCCCAGGACCTCATCCTACACTTCTGACAGATCCCCGTCTTCCGCTCCGTCTTTCCGTGACAGTTCCTCCGAGTATACCCCAAAAGAACGGGACGGCGCGCGGAATGATCCGCCCAGGAATCTTTCGGATCTGGACAGCGGCGAAAAGGTGTCCGGTTTTCTGGAAGTGATCCCCGACGGCTTCGGTTTCATCCGTTCTGACGGCTTTATGACCGGTGAAGATGATATTTACGTCGCTCCTTCCCAGATCAAGAGATTCCGTCTGAAGACCGGTGATATCGTCAGCGGCAGCAAACGCATCAAATCTCCTACGGAAAAGTTTTCCGCGCTGCTTTATATTGATTCCATCAACGGAATGTCGATATCCGAACACGCGCGGGTGATACCCTTTGAAAATCTGACGCCGGTCTTCCCCCATGAACGCCTGCATCTGGAAACGCCGGACTGCGCGGTCTCCATGAGGATCACGGATCTTCTGTGTCCCATAGGAAAAGGCCAGCGCGGACTGATCGTCGCTCAGCCGAAGGTAGGCAAGACCACCCTGCTGAAACAGATCGCCCAGTCGCTTCTTAAGAATCATCCGGACCTTTACATCATCGTGCTTCTGATCGATGAACGGCCGGAGGAAGTGACGGATATGAAGGAAACCGTGACCGGCGAACGGGTCGAGGTGGTTTATTCAACCTTTGATGAACAGCCGGAGCATCACAAACGGGTCTCTGAAATGATCATCGAACGGGCGAAGCGCCTGGTGGAAATGAAAAAGGACGTGGTGATCCTGCTGGACAGCATCACCCGGATGACCCGGGCATACAACCTGACTATCACTTCCAGCGGCAGGACCCTGTCCGGCGGTCTGGATCCCGCCTCTTTATATATGCCGAAACGCTTTTTCGGTGCCGCGCGCTGCATGCGTGAAGGCGGGTCCCTGACCATCCTCGCGACCGCCCTTGTGGAGACCGGAAGCCGTCTGGATGACGTAGTATATGAAGAATTCAAAGGCACCGGCAATATGGAACTGGTCCTGAACCGGAAGCTTTCAGAACGCCGGATCTTCCCTGCCATCGACATTCTCAGGTCCAGCACCAGACGCGACGACCTCCTGCTCACAGAAGAGGAACAGGAGGCCGTGGCCAGGATCCATAAAGTCACTGCCGGTCTGAAGGCGGAGGAGACCACGGAAAAGATCCTGGATCTCTTCGCCATGACACGGACCAACCATGAATTTGTGCAGAAACTGAGATATATGATCTTTGAATGATCAGATCAGAATTCTATATGAGACAAGGGCCTGGGATCATAATTCCAGGCCTTCGTATACCAGGTTCCGCATCATGGGATGCAGAATATGATACGCGTAGTTGCAGTTCAGCACATGGCACGCGAAATACAGGGCTACCTGGTTTTTGGTATCCACCATGCTGAACGCGGCGCCTGCGCTGTCCCATCCGAACTCGCCCACCGGAGACTTGGAAAGGGAATAGACAGGATCCACATGCACTCTTCCGCAGAGGCCCCAGCTGTAGCCGTGGAGGCGCGAATTGACCATATCCGTCACCGCATCCGGGCAGAGGCGCGGCACTTCCATCATGGCGATGGTCTCCGGTTTCAGGAGCTGATATCCTTCTCTGGTTTTTCCGCCGTTGGCGAGGCAGGTGACCAGTTTGATGTAATCATCGGTTTTGGAGAACAGTCCGCCGCCGCCGCTTTCATAATTCGGCGCGATCCTGAGGCGGTCCCTCTGCTCCACTTTAATGGCCTTCGCGGATCCGCTTTCAAACCGGTACAGGTCCACGAACCGCGTCAGCTGCTCCTCAGTCGGATGGAATCCGGTATCAGTCATTCCCAGAGGATCAAACAGATACTTCTTCATGTACTCTCCCAGCGTCATACCGCTGACCACTTCCACTACGGCGCCCAGTACGTCATGGCAGAGACTGTAGAGATAATGTGTGCCGGGTTCAAAATGCAGCGGCTTCCTGGCCATCTCATTGCAGATCTCAGCAGTGGAGGCATTCGGATTCTTATGGATCAGCGCCACAAGAGCCGGCGTCTGCATATCATAATCCAGGCCGCCTGCCATCAGGAACAGGTGCTCGATGGTCATCACGTTTTCCGCGGGTTTTACGCTGCCGTCCGGTTGCTGCACCGTCAGGCTGTCAAAAGCCGGCAGGTACTTGCTTACCGGATCATCCAGCGCGATCTTTCCCTCTTCCACCAGCCGCATGGCGGCGGTGCAGGTGATCACCTTCGACGTGGAATAGATCCAGAACAGATCGTCTTTCCCGGCAGGTCTTGTTTTCGCCTCATCAGAGAATCCGACCAGATTTCTGTAAACTTCTTCCCCCTTATACGTAACGGAAAGGTCTACGTCCGGCAGGCCCCGTTTCGGGAAATCATTCAGAAATTCCGTAAGTTTCGCAAAATTCATAAGTAAAACCTCCCTTATATATTTTGTGCCAGGGTCCGGAGCTTTCCGCTCCATTCCCTGGCATAAACGATCAGATCACATACGGTCAGGCGCGCTGAACCCGAGGACATGGATGCAGTCCACAAGTACGTCGTGCGTCAGCTGAAGCAGGGAAAGATAGCCCTTCCTGAGCTTTTCATCTTCCTCCTTCAGTACCGGTGTTTCATGGTAGAAGCTGTTGAACGCGTCAGACAGCTGGTAAATATATCCGCAGACCTTATGAGGCGCAAGATCCTGGGCCGCTTCTGTCATCATATCCGAAAAACCGGCCAGCGTCTTGAGCAGCGCTTTTAAGTTCTGCTCCGCGTTTCCGAACACGGAAAATTCGCGGAGGTCTTCTTTCTGAAGTCCCGCTTTTCTGAGGATCGAACGGATCCGTACGATGGTATACAGGATATAAGGTCCGGTATTCCCCTCAAAAGACGCGAATCGGTCAATGTCAAAATTATAATCCTTGGCCGCCTGGTTGGAAAGATCGCCGTATTTGATGGCCGCAAGGGCCACCATGCGGACAGTCTCCTCGTTCAGTTCCTCATCCTCATAACGCTCGCGCATTTTTTCGCGGACCGCGTCCTCAACTTCGGAGATCAGGTATTCCAGGCGCATCACGCCGCCGGTACGCGTCTTAAAGGGCTTGCCGTCTTTTCCGTTCATAGTGCCGTAGCCGATGTGGATCAACTCCGTCTCCGGACGTACGATTCCTGCTTTCTTCGCGACGCGGAAGACCTGCGTGAAATGCAGCTCCTGCCGTTTATCCGTGACATATATGACCTCATCCGGAGCGTATTCGCGCATCCGCATGATCAGCGTCCCAAGATCCGTGGTCTGGTAAAGAGCCGCGCCGTCAGACTTGAGTATGATGCATGGCGGGATCTCCCGCTTATCGCTGTCTTCCATTACGTCCACGATCAGCGCGCCTTCAGAGATCCGGGCAAGGCCCTGGTCCCTGACCGTCTGAACGACTTCAGGAACATAAGGCGCGGCGTCGGATTCTCCGTACCATAATTCGAAATGCACGTCCAGCTTGTCGTAGAGTTTCCGTTCATCTTCCACTGACAGCTTCATAATGTGCTTCCACAGAGCGATGGTCGCCGGATCCCTCTGCTGAAGAAGATACGTCCTGTGATGGGCCCGCGCCATAAACTCTTCGTCTTC
>CADCQD010000282.1 GCA_902803485.1 uncultured Eubacteriales bacterium
TAGACCACATGGCCTCTTCTCGTATACGCCTGAACATTGTCGGGAGTCAGGCCCACACGGTATTCGTGGTTCTTCAGTTCCTTCGTTGTTCCGATGATCATAATGTTTCTCCTCTCTCCTCCGCGTCCTTCTTCACCAGAAGGCAGCAGGTCTCAATATTATAGGTGCCGACGAACATGTCCACGCTGCAGGCGCGTTCCAGTTCGTATCCCCGTGCTCTGAGGATCTCCAGATCCCGCACAAGACTCGTAGGTTTACATGATATATAGACGATCCGCGGTACTCCAAAGCGGATGATCTTTTCCAATGCTTTGGGACTGATGCCCTCTCTGGGCGGATCCAGGACGATGAGATCCGGCTTTTCATCCAGATCATCGATCACTTTGGATACATCGCCGCACAAAAACTCGCAGTTTGCCAGTCCGTTGAGTTTCGTATTCTCCCGGGCAGCTTCCACCGCTTCCGGAACGATCTCCACGCCGATGATCTTCGTGGCGGCCGGAGCCAGCACCTGGGCGATGGTCCCCGTTCCGGAATACAGGTCATAGACCTCCTTGTCCCGGGGGGTGCCAAGATAACCGCGCACAGTATCATACAGCACTTCCGCGCCGAAGGTATTGGTCTGGAAGAAGGAGAAGGGCGTCACCTTAAAACGGAGATCAAAGAGTTCTTCATAAATATAATCCCTGCCGTACAGGATCTCTGTCCGTTCCGCGGTAACCACATCCGAAAGGCCATCATTGATCATATGAAGAATACTGACGATCTCTCCCTGCATCCTGAGGGACCGGAGAAAATCCGCGTATTCCTGAAGCGGCAGGTTCACACCCTCCGACGTAGTGACCAGCGCCACCATGATCTCCCCGGTCTTCAGGCCTTTCCGGACCAGGAGATGCCGGAGTATCCCCTCATGCTTCATCTTATGATAAAAAGGTACGTTCAGATTCCGGAAATACTGCATGGTATAGGTCAGGATCTGGCTGAAATCGTGATCCGTGATCCTGCAGTCCGATACCGGAATGATATCGTAAAAACCGCCGCGTTTATGAAGTCCCAGCGTCAGCGGTCCATCCTTTTCTTCATTCCCGAAGGAATATTCCATTTTGTTTCTGTAGGCATTTACCCTGGGACTGGACTTAATGCCCTCCCACTTATATTCTCCGGCCGCCTTGTCCAGAAGGCTCCGGATCTGATATTCCTTGAACCTGAGCTGCTGGATATAAGGCACGCTCTGGTAAAGACAGCCGCCGCAGACGCCGAAATGAGGACAGACGTTCTTCGCGGTCTCCGCCTCAGACTTTTCCAGCACCTGAAGCAGGATCCCCTCATATCTGCCATTGTGCGACTTTGTAACACGAAATTCCACCCGCTGCCCGGGAAGCGCGTTTGGTACGATGCACTCCTCGCCTTCCGCAGTGGTGACTATGGTCCGATTCGGGAATCTGATTTCCCCTGCTCTGCCCTCGTAAATCTGACCTTTTTTCATTTTTCCTCCTTCATCGAACAGGACGGGACCCTGGTCCCGCTCTCGAATATGCTTCCTGTTCAAACAGGCGTATCACACAGAAAAGGAGTTCCCCTGACTTCCTGTCCCGGGGAACTCCTGCATCCTGTTTACATAAGTCCGAGGATCTTAGGCTTTTTCTTCCTCTTCTTCATATTCCTCAAAGAAATCATCTTCAGCCGCGACAGGTTCCTCCGGCTGCGCCTCTTCAGCCTCTTCCTCGACAGCTTCCTCTTCCTTCCTGGACAGGAGCTTGATCAGCAGAACCGTCAGTCCAGCGATCAGGAGGAGCGCACCAACAGCGCACAGAACCAGCATCAGCAGTTTCTTTCTGTCTCTCTTCAGATCTTCTCTGGTCTTTTTCCAGAGAGATGCGAATAAATTTAAAGGAAGTGCTTCCTTGATCTTGCAAACCACCATTTCCATACCGGTACTCCTTTCACAGTTCTTGATATAGTATATCACCACATTGTTCAAAATGCTATAGGTTTTTCGTGAACTATTTATGGATTTTTTTGTTATTGAAGAAGCTCCAGGCGCGCGAAGCTGGCGAACATTTTCTTCTCGCCGAACTCATCGAAATCCACACGCACCTCGTAATCCCTTTTTCCGTCGATGATCTCGCGGACCGTACCGGCGCCGAACCGGCTGTGAGTGACCCGGTCTCCCACGTCATAAGGCAGCGCGGAGGCCTTCTTGATCTCAAAACTCCGGCCGAAGGTCTCATTCCGTACAGGCTTGGGCGCCTGCTTTCTCCCGGGGGAATCATATGTTCCGGAAAAACCGCCGCCGGATCTGCCAAAGGCCGCTGTATCTTTTTTCTTCGGAAGCCCCAGATATGCCGGCGGGATCTCCTGTACAAAACGGGAGACCTCATTGTACATCACGTCGCCGTGGAGGATCCGGGACCTCGCGCAGGTCAGATGGAGCGCTCTCTTTGCCCGGGTAATACCTACATAGCAGAGTCTCCGCTCCTCCTCGATATCCATCGGATCACCGGAATTGATGGACATATAGGAAGGGAACAGGCCGTCTTCCATGCCCGCAAGGTATACATTTTCAAACTCCAGGCCCTTAGCGCCATGGATCGTCATCAGAAGTAGCCGGTCTTCATTGTCATCCACCGCGTCGATGTCCGCCACCAGCGCAACTTCCTCCAGGAAGTCCGCCAGGGCAGGCGGCTGCTCCTCTTCCCAGGCATTCTCAAAATCCCTGGCTTTACTGGTCAGTTCCTCGATGTTTTCCAGCTTCTGCTGCGCTTTTTCTTCATCCA
>CADCQD010000283.1 GCA_902803485.1 uncultured Eubacteriales bacterium
ACAGGGACGGGGAGGACAATAAATATTTCTATACCACGCACTCAGAGCTGAACGCCATCCTGAATTACCGCGGAGGCTCGCTGGAGGGTTCCAAACTGTACGTGACGCTGTTCCCCTGCAATGAGTGTACGAAAGCGATCATCCAGGCCGGGATCAGGACCGTGATCTACGCGGATGATAAATACGCGGATACCCCGGCGATCCACGCGTCCAAGCGCATGCTGGCAAGAGCCGGCGTACAGTACATTCCTTATGAGCCCAGCGGCCGGAAAGTGGAGCTTCAGCTGTAGACTGCCCTCCGGATCCCCGGTTTCCTGCGCCTCCTGCAATTTGACTGTTGATTTTATCGAAATCCGCTATTGACATATTGCAAAAAAGAGTATAAGATTAATTAGTTAAATTGTATAAAATTTAATATGGAGGTGCTCCTGTGGAAACGATTACCATTGTGGTCATCATTGTGGCGGTCGTGTTGATCATCGCAGCGGGCGTGGTCGCCTGGATCCTTGGCGGAAATTACCAGAAGAAACTCATTAATGAGAAGATCGGTTCCGCTGAACAGAAGTCCAGAGAGATCATCGATGATGCGCTGAAGACAGCAGAGGCAAAAAAGCGGGAGGCACTCTTAGAGGTTAAAGAAGAATCTTTACGTTCAAAGAATGAACTGGACAAAGAGATCCGCGAACGCAGAAATGAAGTGCAGAGAAGCGAGAAGAGGATCCAGAATAAAGAAGAAGCTTTAGACCGAAAGTCTGAAAATATGGAAAAGCGGGAAGCTGCCATATCTCAGAAAGAAGAGGGCCTGAACAAAAAGTATGCCGAGATCGACCAGAAGATCGCCGAAATCACCAAGGAACTTGAAAGAGTATCAGGGCTGACCTCCGAACAGGCAAAAGAACACCTGTTGAAATCTGTTGAAGATGATGTAAAGAAAGACTCGGCCAGGCTCATTAAAGAGCTGGAGCAGCAGGCAAAGGACGAGGCGAACAAACGCGCGCGCGAATATGTGGTTACCGCGATCCAGCGCTGCGCGGCGGATCATGTGGCGGAGAGCACCATTACCGTGGTCCAGATCCCTTCTGATGAGATGAAGGGCAGGATCATCGGCCGTGAGGGCAGAAATATCCGCGCGCTGGAGACGCTGACCGGCGTGGAGCTGATCATTGATGATACTCCGGACGCCGTCGTACTTTCCGCGTTTGATCCTGTGAGACGGGAGATCGCCCGTGTAGCTCTGGAAAAGCTGATCCTTGACGGACGGATCCATCCCGCCAGGATCGAAGAGATGGTTGAAAAAGCGAAGAAGGAAGTGGATACCAAGATCCGCGAGGAAGGCGACAACGCGCTGCAGGAAGTCGGCGTGCACGGCATTCATCCGGAGCTGGTGAAGCTTCTTGGCCGCATGTATTTCAGAACAAGCTATGGTCAGAACGCGCTTCGCCATTCGATCGAAGTCGCGCATCTTTCCGGGCTGATGGCATCGGAGCTGGGACTGGACGTCCGTATCGCGAAGCGCGCGGGACTCCTGCATGACATCGGCAAAGCGGTGGACCATGAAATGGAAGGCTCGCATGTGCAGCTGGGCTCCGAGCTCTGTAAGAAGTACAAGGAGTCACAGATCGTCATCAATGCGGTTGAATCCCATCACGGGGACGTGGAGCCTTCTTCCATGATCGCGTGCATCGTACAGGCAGCGGATACCATTTCCGCGGCTCGTCCCGGCGCGCGGCGTGAAACGATCGAGACCTATATCAATCGTCTGAAACAGTTAGAGGAAATTGCGAATTCTTACGCAGGTGTCGAAAAGTCATACGCGGTCCAGGCTGGACGCGAAGTTCGGGTAATGGTAGTTCCTGAAAAGATTTCCGATGCGGACATGGTCCTGATGGCGCGGAACATTTCAAAACAGATCGAAGATGAAATGCAGTATCCGGGCCAGATCAAAGTCAATGTCATCAGAGAATCCCGCGTAACTGATTACGCGAAATAAGTAAAACGGCCTGTGAATTCCATCCGGATTCACAGGCCTGCTTTACTGAGGAGGGCACGGTTCCGCACGGCAGGAGGCAGTAAATTGGACAGGGTACAGAGAATTGACAGAAAACTGGTCAGAAAATGCAATGTTTTTGACCTTTATGAAGATACGATCCTTACACCGGAAGGACATACCGCGAAATGGGATTTTCTGAAGCATGACGGCGCGGCCGCCGTGGTCCCGGTACTTCCGGACGGGCGGATCCTGATGGTCCGCCAGTTCAGAAACGCGATCGACAGAGAAAGCCTGGAGATCCCGGCGGGCAAAAAGGACAGCCCGGAGGAAGATCCGTATCTCTGCGCGGCGCGGGAACTGGAGGAGGAGACCGGATACCGGTCGGAGAATCTGACGAAACTGATGAAACTGGTGACAGCCATCGCGTACTGCAGCGAAACGATAGACGTGTACATAGCCCGGGACCTGGTCCCTACGGCGCAGCGTCTGGATGAAGATGAATTCATCGACGTGATCCCCTGCGGCCTGGATGAACTGATGGATAAGATCTTTCGTGAGGAGATCCAGGATTCCAAGACGGTCGCGGCGCTGATGGCATACAAGGCATATATGGAGAAAACGAAGAAGGAGATGGCAGAATGACAAAAATCGATGTGATTTCGGGTTTTTTAGGCGCAGGAAAGACCACGCTGATCAAGAAGCTGGTCAGTGAAGCGTTAACGGGCGAGAAGGTCGTTCTTATCGAGAATGAATTCGGTGAGATCGGCATTGACGGCGGCTTTATGAAAGAAGCCGGCATAGAGATCACGGAACTGAATTCCGGCTGTATCTGCTGCTCTCTGGTAGGAGATTTCGGTGAAGCGCTGAAGAAAGTGATCGAGCAGTTCCATCCGGACCGGATCATCATTGAGCCCTCCGGAGTCGGAAAGCTTTCAGACGTCATGGGCGCCGTGAAAAGGACCGCGGAAGAGTGCGCGCTGGAGCTGAATTCCGCGACTACGGTGGCAGACGCGAAGAAATGCCGGATCTATATGAAGAATTTCGGCGAATTCTATGATAATCAGATCGAGAACGCCGGCGCGATCATTCTTTCCCGTACGCAGAATGTGACGGAAGAGAAGCTGGAAGAAGCCGTTGCGCTGCTGAGGGAAAAGAACAGCGAGGCAAGGATCCTTACGACCCCCTGGGACGAACTCTCCGGCGCGCGGATCATGGAAGTGATCGAGGAGTCCGAAGACCTGCCACTGGAACTTATGAAGGAAGCCGCGGAAAAGGCGATCCGTGAGTACGAAGAAGAGGAAGAGGACGAGGACGAACATGAGCATCATCACCATCATCACCACGATGATGACGACGATGAAGACGAACACGGGCACCATCACCACGATGATGACGATGATGAAGACGAACATGAGCATCATCACCACCATCATCACGACGATGACGACGATGACGATGACGAGGATGAACACGAGCACCATCACCACCATCATCACCACCATCACCATCATCACGGACACGATGCGGATGAGATCTTCACCAGCTGGGGCCTGGAGACTCCGAAGAAGTTTGACCGCGCGGTGCTTGAAAACGCGCTGAAGACCCTTTCCGAATCGGAAGATTACGGCGCGATCCTCCGGGCGAAGGGCATGGTGGAGCTTACAGACGGCAGCTGGGGCTACTTTGACCTGGTGCCGGGCGAGTATGAGATCCGGGACGGCGCTCCGGATTATACAGGACGGCTTTGTGTGATCGGTTCTGAACTGAAGGAAGACAGATTAGGAGAATTATTCGGCTTATGAAACAGGATCCAACCATACCCGTATATCTGATCACGGGTTTTCTGGACAGCGGAAAGTCCAACTTCCTGAAATACACGCTTCAGGAGGATTACTTCAATGACCGTTCCAGGACGCTGCTGCTTCTTTGCGAAGAGGGCGAAGAGGAATACTCCGCGGATCTTCTGAAGAAGACCCATACCACGCTGATCCCCATTGAAAGCGAAGAGGACCTGAACGCGGAGCATCTGACGGAGCTGGAAAAGAAATACAAGCCGGACCGGGTGCTCATCGAGTACAACGGCATGTGGTCTGTAGCGGCGCTGCTTCAGAAGAAGCTTCCGGAATACTGGGTCTATTATCAGATCATTACGATCCTGGACGGGTCCAGTTTCGGCCTCTACCTTCAGAATATCCGCACGACGGCGATGGAAATGCTGACGAACACGGACATGGTGATCTTCAACCGCTGTACGGAGGACACGGATCTGGTGACCTACCAGCGCGCGGTCAGATCGGCGAATACCAAGTGCGATCTGATCTTTGAAGATGAAAACGGCGAGGAACTGGAATGTCCGGAACCGGATCTGCCGTATTCCATTGAAGGGGAGGAGATCGGGATCTCCGATGAGAACTTCGGCACCTTTTATATCGATCTTTCCGAGCATCCGGAGCGGTATATCAATAAAAAGATCAGCTTCCTGATGCAGATCACCCGGAATGCCACCTTCCCGGACAATATGTTCGCCGCGGGGCGGCGGGCCATGACCTGCTGTGTGAATGATATCCGCATGCTGGCGTATATCTTTGTCTGGGACAAGGCAAAATCCCTGAAGAACCGGGACTGGGCAAACATCCGGGCATTGCTGAAATGGGAGTTCAATGACGGATACAAGGAAGAAGGACCGGTATTTTATGTGGAGGAACTGAAGCTGGCGAACCGGCCGGCGGATGAACTGGTATATTTTTAATGAATACTGAATCAGCCGCAGGGATGATCCATCCGGTATACCGTGCCAGGAGGACCATCCCTGCGGCCGCGAAGAGGAGGAACGTTATGGGTCGCCATCTGATCGTGATCAGTGTCGATGCCATGGTCTGGGAAGATCTCGCGTATGCGGAGGAGCTTCCGGCACTTGGCAGAATACTGAAGGAAGGTGCCGTGGTAAAGCATGTCAGGACCATTTATCCGTCACTGACGCATCCTGTGCACGCGACGGTCCTGACCGGCTGCGCAGCCGGGAAGACCGGTATTGTGAATAATACGTTTTTTGAAGCCGGCGCGGAACCGAGGCCCTGGTTCAACTCTCTCAGGGACATCCGGGTCAAGACCATACTCCATGCGGCGCACGAGAAGGGCCTGACAACCTGCGCCTGCCGGTGGCCGCTGACCGCCCGCGGAGAAGACGTCATTGATTATCTGGTGCCCGAAGTCATGGGACTGGATATGGAAGGACATGAAGATGATCCGGCTTCCGTCTACCGGATGCTGGGTACTCAGGAATGCCTGATGGACCTGATCCGGGAAGCGCTCAGCCGTTACGGATGGAAAAACGAGCATCCTGCCTATGACGCGTTTGAGACCTTCTGCGCCTGCGGGATCATCCGGCGCTATCAGCCGGACCTGATGCTGATCCACAGCGGATACGTGGACGGAGAACGGCACAGGACCGGATTGTTCACGGAACATGTTCGTGCCGCAGTGAAACAGTCGGATGCCTGGATCGGCGAGATCCTGGACGCGGTCCGGGACGCCGGGATCGAAAAGGACACGGACATCGTCGTGATGAGCGATCACGGCCAGCTGGCGATCACCCGTGTGATCTGTCCGAATGTATTTCTCAGGGACAAGGGGCTGATCCGGACGGATGAACAAGGAAAGCTCCTGGACTGGGACGCGTATGTGGCGGGCGCCGGCCTTTCCGGCCAGGTATACCTTTCAAGGCCTGAGGATCCGCAGCTGAAAGCCAGGGTCTTCCAGATCCTTAACGATATGGCGGAAGAAGGGATCTACGGTTTCAGCGAGGTCCTGACAGAAGAAGAGATGAAAAAACGCTACGGCCTGTACGGAGATTTTTCCTTCTGCATCGAGACCGACGGTTTTACCAGTTTCAGCGAAGACCTGGACCGTCCCGCGGTCCGTCCGCTGGATACTTCAGACTACCGTTTCGGGCACGCGACTCACGGGCATATGCCGGAAAAAGGGCCGCAGCCGCCGTTTTTAGGCATGGGGCCTTCATTCAGGAAAGGCGCCGTCCTTACGGAAGGCAGCATTCTGGACCACGCGCCTACGTTCGCGAAGATCCTGGGGCTCCAGCTGCCGGACGCGGATGGCGTTCCGATGCTTCAGATCCTCGGTTAGCATATGGTAACCGAAATTGTTGTTTTTTTAACACAAAAGACTTTTCAAAATTTAGAGTTTATGTTAGAATTTTCTTATCTGAGGCTATTTTCAGGATACAGCAAAATCAGCCGAATGAATCCGGCGTAAGACAATACAGGAGGTTTCTGTAAATGAAAAAGAAAATCAGCAAAATTCCCTTCAACGGGACAAAGGAGCAGGAAGCTCAGCTGCGCGCAGTCATCGAGGAGAACAAGAATGACAAGTCCAATCTGATGGTCGTGATGCAGAAGGCTCAGGACATCTACGGATACCTTCCGTTTGAAGTCCAGAACATGATCGCGGAGGGCATGGAAGTTTCTCTGGAGAAGGTTTACGGCGTTTCCACATTCTACGCTCAGTTCGCGCTTTCTCCGAAGGGCAAGTACAATGTTTCCGTCTGCCTCGGAACAGCCTGCTACGTAAAGGGCTCCCAGGCGGTATTTGACAAGATCTCCGAGATCCTCGGCATCGAAGCTGACGAATGCACGGCAGACGGCAAGTATTCTCTGACCGCTTCCCGCTGCGTGGGTGCCTGCGGCCTTGCGCCTGTAATGATCGTGAATGAGGATGTTTACGGCAGAATGACTGTGGACCAGGTGCCCGGCATTCTCGCGAAATACGCGGACTGACCGGAAAGGGCATACGGATAAATGAAGATCATCACCGTTAAAGAATTATTGGATGCTGATGTCCTCTGCGGCGAGGACCAGCTGGAGGAAGAAGTTCATTCCGCCTGCGGATCGGATATGATGAGCGACGTCCTTGCGTATGTGAAAGAGCAGGGGCTTCTTCTGACGGGTCTTGTGAACCCGCAGGTCATCCGTACCGCGGAGATGATGGATATGGTATGCATCGTTTTCGTCCGCGCGAAACGGCCTTCCGAGGAGATGATCAGGCTGGCAGAAAAAGCCGGCATTGTTCTGATGTCCACAGAGACCCGCATGTATGAAGCATGCGGAAGTCTTTATGTGAACGGTCTGAACGGAAAGGTGGTACGTCGGGATGGCTGAACCTCTGGTATTCCAT
Organism: uncultured Eubacteriales bacterium; assembly: GCA_902803485.1. Taxonomy (GTDB): domain Bacteria; phylum Bacillota; class Clostridia; order Lachnospirales; family Lachnospiraceae; genus UBA1267. The sequence goes on from CADCQD010000283.1 coordinate 7,178, forward strand.
TTTGATGTTGACGGAAGCGACTTTACGTCAGCGGGACAGGCGTCTGTCCAGATCAAAAAGAATCTGCGCCAGCTGGGACTGCCTTCAGACATTATCCGCAGGGTCTCCATCGCCATGTACGAGGGCGAGATCAACATGGTCATCCACGCGAACGGCGGTGTGGCCGATGTGATCGTGACGGAAGACTGTGTGGAGATCGTGCTGAAAGACCAGGGACCCGGGATCGAGGACGTGGAAAAGGCGATGCAGGAGGGATATTCCACTGCGACGTCCACCATCCATTCTCTCGGTTTCGGCGCGGGTATGGGCCTTCCCAACATGAAGCGCTATTCCGATACCATGGAGATAGATACGGTCATCGGCGTGGGTACGACCATCCGGATGAAGATCTATCTGAATAAAGATCAAGCTGAATCATAAATTTTGAACAAGGAGAGAGGCAATGGCATCATACGAGCACTCGGTGCTTTTGGACAGAAGCAAATGCACGGGCTGTACGACCTGCCTTCACCATTGTCCCACTGAGGCTATCCGGATCCGGAACGGGCACGCGGTCATCAATGAAAAACGCTGCATCGACTGCGGCGAATGCATCCGTGTATGTCCGCACAAGGCCAAAAAGGCGGTCAGTTCACGGCTGGAAAGCATGGACCGCTTTAAGTATAAGATCGCGCTTCCCGCGCCCACGCTGTACGGGCAGTTTGACAACATGGAAGACGTGGATTATGTGCTGGACGGCCTTTTGAAGATCGGATTTGATGATGTTTTTGAGGTTTCCAAGGCTGCGGAGCTGGTATCTGCGTATACACGCCAGTATATCAAGACACAGGGGATCCGTCTTCCTGTGATCAGTTCCGCCTGTCCGGTGGTGGTCCGTCTGATCGGGCTCATGTACCCGTCATTGAATGAGAACATCATGAAGCTGCATCCGCCGGTAACCATGGCGGCCAAAATGGCGAAGGAACGCGCGCTGAAAGCGCATCCTGAGCTCTCACCTGAGGACATCGGCGTCTGCTTTATCACGCCTTGTCCGGGGAAGGTGAGCTATGT
>CADCQD010000284.1 GCA_902803485.1 uncultured Eubacteriales bacterium
GAATACTCCAGCTTCACGAGCAGCGGTGAAGGAGAAAGGTCCGCGTAATTCTCCCTGGCCAGCTTCTTCAGACCGCTGATCAGCGCGGCGCCGTATCCTTCCTTTACTGCGTGCGCGTCCGCCCGGTATTCGGCTTTCCTGGAGAAAGCATTGACTAAAAGTCCGAACAACGGAGAGATCAGTCCGAATTCCACGGTCATTACCAGGATCATGGCGAAGCCGTAATTCAGGCCGTCAAACCCGAAAGCCCGGAACACTTCCGGTGTCCGGAGCGTCAGCCAGGCCAGTACTGCCAGGATCAGCAGCTGAAGGAACGTCAGGACCTGATTCTTCAATGTATCCTTATGAAGCCCGTGTCCCAGCTCATGGGCGAAGACCGCGCAGATCTCATCCGGCGTCATCGCTTCCAGAAGCGTATCGTACAGCACGATGGTCTTCATTTTTCCGTAGCCGGAGAAATACGCGTTGGATTTTGTGGTCCGGCGGGAAGCGTCCATGACGTTGACGGCACGGACATGATAGCCGTTCTTTTCCAGAAGGCCCGTCAGCCGGTTCCTGAGCTCGCCCTCCGGAAGCGGCGTGAATTTATTGAAGATCCTGCTGAGGAACGGGTACAGGAAGACAATGATCAGGATAAAGATCATCATCAGGCCCGCGAAAGCCAGGATCAGCCAGTCGCCCAGCGCCCGGTACACCGCCATCAGCAGCGCGCCGACGCCCGTAAGCAGTACCAGGTTGATCACGAATTCCTTGACCTGATCGCTCCAGAAGGTTTTCGCCGTGGACCGGTTAAAGCCGTACTTTTCTTCGATCTTCATGGTCTCATGCCAGGAAAAGGGGATCATCAGAAGCGATGCCAGCGAGGAAAGAAGCAGTACCGCGAACATCTGCCAGAAATCCGTTTCCGGGAACAGGCCCGCAAAGGCGGCATAGGCATTCACGGCCAGCAGCACCAGGTCGATCATAAAGGTAACCGTCGAGGTAATGATGGAGAACCGGGACTTTTCCGCGTGATAGGCACGCCATTTGCCATAGGTTTCCCGATCATACACATCCGCCACATTTTCCGGAACCGGATTCCGGGCAGACCGCATATGAATGATCTCTAAAAGAAGCTCATAGAGATACAGGACCGTAACGACAATGAGAACGATCGCTTTAAAGTTCATCTGAGTTTTCCTCCTTCCCCGGTGTCCCAGCTCCGCACACGTTTCTTCATTCCATCGATATCCAGGATGCCGTACGCAAAGCCCTTCCGGATCAGTTCTTCCGGTACAAATTCGTCATACTTTTCAAATACCGGGACTTCCTTCGGGTACACCAGCTCCATGGGCTCGATCTCTTTTTCCGCTTCTTCTTTTACGATCCGGAAAAACTCTCCCTCATCCGCCTGCATGGTAAACTGGATATAATACGGCCGGACAGAATTCAGGCCTTTCAGTCCCAGCCGCTTTCCGCATTTCAGCTTCAGAAAGCGTTCCATGGCAAGAAACGAATAGCTTCCCAGCCAGGGGAACAGCGCCCACATTTTGCCGCCCAGATGCACCAGCGGCCGGCCGGACATCCCGGCTTTTTCAAATGTGTCCCGGGCATCCGCGAGCCTGAAGGCCGCGTGCCGCATCAGATACGGATACGATTTCTCTTCAGACAGCACCTGGTACATCCGTTCCAGGATCCGCGTATGGATATCCCCGGCCACATTGCCGAAATACGCCGGAATATTCCCTTTGACCAGTGTGCAGTACACCTCCCTGCGCTTATGATCTACCTCGTCCACGATCCAGACGCGGCCGGCGATGGCGATCTTGTCCCCTGCCGGCGGCGGCTTGACGATGGTTCCCAGCTGCTCCGAGCCCGCATGCACCGTGTATTCGATATTCTCCTGGAATACTGCGTAGAATTTATAGTTGTTGACCACACGTTCTCCCGCAAGGCCCACGATCAGCCCGCCGTTCTCCGTGCGGCTGATATGGTCGATCTCCAGCAGATGCCTGAGAAGCACCCGGTAATCCTCCTGGCTGATCCTCCGGAACGCGGACAGGGGCAGCACACGGGAAGCCAGTTCCGCCGGGGTCATCTCTCCGTGGGAGGCCAGCGTACTCATGGTCTGATGATAAAGGAGGCTGAAGGGCAGCCGCTCCGTGTTCGGAGGTTCTACAAATCTTTCCTCGATATACAGCTGCACCAGGGCGATGCCCTGGATCAGGAACCAGGGGAACATGTCCGGCAGCATGGCTCTGGCTTCCGGATGATCCTCCCGCATCACGAACCACATTTCGGAAGGATCCCCGCGGCGGCCGGTACGTCCCATCCGCTGCAGGAATCCGGAGACTGTAAATGGCGCGTCGATCTGGAACGCCCGTTCCAGCCGGCCGATATCGATCCCCAGTTCCAGGGTCGCGGTGGCGCAGACACTCATCAGGGAATCATCGTCTTTCATCTCCTCTTCCGCGCTTTCTCTGTAGGACGCGGAAAGGTTGCCGTGATGGATCAGGAAACGGTCCGGTTCATGATTTTCTTCGCAGTATCTTCGGAGATACTGGCAGACAGACTCGCATTCCTCCCGGGAATTGGTAAATACCAGGCACTTTTTCCCCCGGGTGTGTTCAAAAATGTATCCGATGCCGGGGTCCGCGCTCAGGGGCGCATGATCCGAAGGGGGCTCCATGGCTGCCCCCGGGTCTTCTGTTCCCGCGGGCCGGGTCTTTCCTTCATCCGCCTGGGGCGCCGTATTGTAAAAATGCTCCATGCTGAGCCGCCAGACTTCTTTCGCGCCTTCAAATTCCGGAATGACCGTTCCTCTCCCGCTGCCTGCAGCCAGAAACTTCCCGGCCTCCTCCGGATTTCCGATGGTGGCGGAAAGGCCGATCCGCCTGGGATCGCAGCCGGCCATACGGCACAGCCGTTCGATCAGGCAGAAGGTCTGAAGACCCCGGTCCGCCCTTAGCAGCGAGTGGATCTCATCGACCACGATAAACCTGAGGTCCCCGAAGAGTGACGGGATCTCCATATGTTTATTGATCATCAGGGATTCCAGGGACTCCGGCGTGATCTGGAGGATCCCTTCCGGCTTTTTCATCAGCTTCTGCTTCCGGGTCTGGGCCACGTCCCCGTGCCAGCGGGTCACAGGGATCCCGGCTTCTTCGCAGAGCTCATTCAGCCGCCCGAACTGATCATTGATGAGCGCCTTCAGCGGCGCGATATATAATATGCCCACAGAGGAGGACGGATCCTCCTCCAGGATGCTTAAGATCGGAAAGAACGCGGCTTCCGTTTTCCCGGACGCCGTGGACGCGCTCAAAAGCACATTTTGATCCGTATTGAAGATCGCGTCGCCGGCGGCATTCTGCACCGCTCTGAGGGTCTTCCAGCCGGACCGGTAAATGTAATCCTGAATAAACGGGGCGTAACGCGAAAATATATCCATAGCGTTCCTCAAATGGTAAACTCCGCGAAGCTGTCATCCGCTTCATCAGAAACGGCATCCGATTTCGCGTAGGAAAACTCGTCAGAATCCAGCAGATCACTGATCCGCATGTCCGGATGCTGATACAGAAGATCCAGAAGCTCTATGAAATCCCGGATCACTTCCCGGGGCGTGATATTCAGATCCGCTCCGATGCGTTCATATTCGATCCGGATAAA
>CADCQD010000285.1 GCA_902803485.1 uncultured Eubacteriales bacterium
CAGGGACCTTTGCCGCTGCTGCAGAGAAATGGACATGACTGCAGCATCGGAACTGGGAATTGAAATGTCCGGACAGCCAGGGGGACGGTTCTATTGGCTCTTGCGGCCAGGGGGACGGTTCTATTGGCTCAAAGAGCCAATAGAACCGTCCCCCTGGCTACTCCCCCTGGCCACTCATTTCACAGGCCACAACACCGGCAGCGCATTAAAGTAGTTCTGCGGCGCAAAGAAGTCGCCGTGGAAATAATCCGATACCGCGTAATACATGTTGTTTACCTTCGGATCCTGCCCGTAGGACACCCAGGGCGCCTTCGTAATGTACTTCATCTGCTCCGTCATGGCGACCACATCGTCGGGACCGCCATTGCAGGCGTAAATAAAGAAAGGCAGCTCCGGATTTTTCTCTGCCGGCTCGCTGAGATACGCAAGGACTTCTTCTTCTGTGGGGCGGTTCTTGATGTCCTTCCCCGCCGTAGTCATGCAGCTCATGGGAATGAACGTGCCGAAGTACGGCAATGCGTGATGGAACATGTACCAGGTGGCCACACAGCCTCTGGAATAGCCGGAGAACAGGCGGTATTCCCTGGCCGCGCGGACAGCATCATCGGAGGCATCTGTCAGATAGGTGTGATACCGGAGCTCAACTTCAGGTATCAGGCTCTGCGTGATCTCTTTCCAGAAATTCGGTTTCGCATATGGATAGTTTCCGTCACCTGCCGGCACCTGGCCCGTGCTCTTCCGTTCTTCTTTATCCGTCTCAAGGTCAAAATAATACGTGGTGCAGACCACAATGGCCGGCTCGATCTCCGGCATCAGGAACAGACGGTCCAGAAGCACTTGGATATAATCTGCCATGAAAACTTCCGGCTCGCCTGTATTTCCATGCTGGAAATAGATCACCCGGTATTTTCTGTCCTGATCCTCGGGGTCGTAGCACCAGGGAAGATACACCTGGGCATACTTATTGTACGTCTTTCCATCTTCATAAACATCAGTGGTGTAATCAAACCGCTCGAAACGGCCGGTTTTCTCAGGAATCTCCCTCGAAATCGGGAAATTCTCCTTGAACGCGCTGAACAGCTGCCGGTATCTCTCAGGCGCTTCGGGCGGAAGTTCCGGGAAATCCGGGTTCAGGTCCGGATTCTCCAGATAAACTGTTTCAAAATCGATCAGCTCCCCCGGGGCTGTCTTCAATTCCCTGATCCTCATCATTTAATATCCTCCTTATATAATTGTTTCCAGAGCGGACTGGGAGCGGTTGTGTGGCCAGGGGGACGGTTCTACTGGCTCAAAGAGCCAGTAGAACCGTCCCCCTGGCCACACGAACCGTCCCCTGTTCACACGAACCGTACTCTTATCCGCCTCATGCGTAATGATCGTAGATCCGGTTCCGCGCCTGCTTCTCTTCCGCAGACAATTTCTCGCAGCCCGCGATGTCATAGGCGCCAAAGGTGTCCATGAGGCGGGATGCGGGGTCGATCTCCACATAGGTGACCCAGGGCAGCCAATGATGCTGTGAATTCAGTACCTGGTCCGAGAAACCGCCGCCCTCCCAGGAAAGGCCTTTCACCGCATAGCCGAAATCTCCGTATACATCGTTTGCGTTCCGGGTGTTGTTATGGATGAATTCCGCATAATCACGGTAATGGTCGTCTCCGGTGATGATGGACAGCCGGTAGTAGATGTACGCGCAGGCAGCCATGTACATGTCCCCTCCGCCGGTGCCGATGGTTACCGGGCTTTGTCCGCTGATGGACCGTTTGGTGAAGGGGCTGTTGGGATAGTCGCAGTATACCGGGAATGTCCAGGAATAAGTCCAGCTTTCCGTATAGTCCGCGGCGCCCAGGAGCGCGTCCAGCCACTTCTGCTCTCCGGTCAGATCATAGAGGGCAAGGAAACCGAACATGGCATAGATGCCGGATTCATTGTCCATCACATCCGTATTGTCACAGGTGGAGCCACGGTATTCCATATTTTTGTACACATTATTGTAGGACCACTCGCCTGCCCGAAGGGCCGTATCTTTATAGGACGCGTTTCCGGTGACCAGGTACAGCTGGATAAAGAAACGGACGATGCTGATGGTGTTGGCTTTTGAGTCCATGCGCATGGTGCCGTCGGGATCATACGCCCGGTACCAGGATCCATCCTCGTTCTGGACGCTCATGAAGAATCTTGCCGCTGTCTCGCAGAAAGCCAGCCAGTCCGGATGCTCTTCCGTCTTCTTTTTTGTCAATACATAGGCATCCAGAATGTTTTCCAATCCGTCAGCGGACATGCGAAGCCAGATGGGGTAAGGCTCAAATGCCTTGATGACCGGACTGTAGCAGCCATTCGGAGCGCCGATGTCATTTAAACCGTTTTTGACCCAGAACCGTATCATGTTCTGTCCCTTTTCAAATGCTTCCGGATCATTTTCCCGGAGGCCGTAAACCATCAGCTGGTAGCCGATGCCGGGCTGCTGCCCCACAAAGCCAAACTGAAATGACACGCTGTCCACGTCCACGTCCGGAAGATATGCCACGAACGGCACACCCCAGGCGCCGCCGCCATAGTCACGGGCCATATCCTTCAATGCTTTGATGTTGTTATGGTACTGGAGGTCCTGGTCCACGTCGAACAGCTCGTCCCGCACCCGGGCATAGACCGAGCGCCATGCCCAGCGCATCATCGGATAGAAATCATCGAACCGGCCCAGATCCAGCTTCACTTCATAATGATCCGAGAAGCCCGGTTCCATGGGATGCAGCACCTTATTCAGTGACTTTGTCTTCATCATGTAATCGATGTTGAACATCTGCTGGCGGTTTCCGATCTGCCCGTCCGTGCCGGGATAAACGTAGTCGATGCTGACACCGTCCCGGACAGCGCCGGTATCCTTCCGAAGCGGAAAACCATAGTACAGATAATTGATGGTCTTTGGCTCAGGCCGGGAGAGTCCGATCGATCCCACGGTATATTCCCGGTCGATGGTCTGGGAAAAATGGAACATCCGGCGGCTCGGCAGCGTGACATTGGCGGCATAACGGGAAAGCATGATGGACTCCCCGCTCTTTTTGCTCTGAGCAGCGAAAAGCGGCAGAGTCATGCCGGTCTCCTTCCGCCAATTGTACTCGCACTCCGCGTCGAAACCCACCACATGCGGCCGGGCGTATTTATTATCCTGATACCAGGTAGCAGGCGCGAAACAGTCATAGTCCCGGATGGTTTCCGCATCCGTGAGAACAAAAGAGATCTTGGTGGCAAAGCCGATGTCATCCGCGCCTTTTTCCAGTACTGTCACAGTACGGGAGATCTTCATACCGCAGGACTCCACCTGGTACAGGTCTTCAAACTGCAGCCTGGAACCCCCGGGCGTTTCAAGAACACCGCAGGCAGCAACTGCTCCCTCGTCTGTCTCCTTTACCTCCGTATAAGCCTGATCAAAGAATTCCTCCACTGCCATGATCGTTTTTACGAACGCATACATGGGACGCTTATTGAAGTAAAGGACTTCTCCTTCCTTTCGGATCTCCGCGCCGCCGTCGGCAAAGATCAGTGTATAATCCCCGGTTTGAAGTTTCACCATGCTGTTCCTCCTTTTTGTAATTCCCTTATGATCTCCCGGTCCGCGGGGAGCCAGTTCACTTCATCCAGTTCATCCGGCGCGAGCCACCGCGCAGCCTCGTGCTCCTTCAGCACAAGGCTTCCGAACAGCACATCCGAAAGAAAGCAGTCCATGCTGAGATGAAAGTCCGGATAATCATACTCTACCGTCATGAATTTTTCGATCACGAGGATCTCCGTGTCCAGTTCTTCCCGGATCTCCCTGGCGAGGGCATCCTCCGGAGTCTCCCCCGGCTCGATCTTCCCTCCGGGAAACTCCCAGTAATCTTTCCATTCTCCGTAACCACGCTGGGTCGCGAAAATGCGGCCGCCCTCCCGGATGATCGCCGCAGCCACATGGATCCGCTTCCGAGGTCCGGACTTTTGAGCAGCTTTCAGCGCATCTATTTGTGTGCCTTCTTGTACACCTTTTTGTACACCTTCTTGTGTCAGTTTCTGCGCAGCTTCCCGTGTCAGATTCCGTGTGCCTTTCTGCCGCGCCTTTGTACTTACTTTTAATGTCCTGAGGTACGCTTTCTGTTCTTCTGTGATCCGGTAGCTTTCGATGGCTTTCTGGATCGTCTTCTGATGCGTCCAGACGTCCAGCCGCTTTTCTTCTATGTACGGGATCACTGCCTCGTACTGGGCCGCAAGCGCCGTCGCGAAGTACCAGGCGATCATCATATTGACGTAATACTCCCCGGACCGGATGGCCGCCACCATCTCCGGATAAGCAGGATCGAACATGTCCTGCAGATAATGCTGCATCAGCATACCGATCCCGAACCGGATGGTATAGGTCTGGTCTGAACTCATCCAGTTCCGGATCTCTTTCAGCAGTTCTTCTCTATGCTTCGCGAAAATCTTTGGAGACATCTGATCGCAGGTCGCCCAGTTATCCACGTAAGGCAGGAACGCATTGACTTCCTGAATACATGCGTTATAGTCTTTGATCTCCGAAAGGATGAACGCGTGGATCTGGTTTTCGTCAAAATATCTGTGCGGAAGGTCCTCCAGAAAATCCAGCACATCCGGGTGTTTTCTAAGCACTTTCGCGTATGCCCGAAGTGTCGGCGTCCGGACCCCGATGATCGTATCCGGGTCCAGAGACGGGATCGTCCGGATCTGAAGATCCCTGTATTCCAGATCCTGCAGCCGGAACAATTCCGTCCGGATCTCTTCTGTCAGCCCTTTTGTCTTCTGCATCTGTTCATCTCCGTCACGATCTGTCTGCGACATTACACCACTACTGTTTCTAACATTTTCATCCTGTGGCTTTTATGCTTACACTTTTTCCGCCTGCTCTTTATCTGCACTTCCGTCCGGAAGCCGCTTCGAAATTATATTTCACGATTCCCAGATCCAGCATGGTCAGGACGCCCTTTGGCGCGGTGATCACCGGCTCTCCATCCTTCAGAGAGATGGTAAACCGCTGCTGATTCACCGCAGTCGGCGCAGCCATTGCCGCCCGGACCCCTTCCCGGAACCACTCCGGCATCTCCGCCTCCGGCACATTGCAGACCTTGGCCAGCGCCTTGTTCCAGTGCTGGCGGCCGTCATTTTCTCCGTATCCGATGGAGATCACGCAGACGATCTTCTCATCCTTGCCTACCACGGCTTTGCACTTGCTGCGGCCGTAACTTCCGGCCACCCAGCAGGTCCGAAGGCCAAGTCTCTGAGCTTCCAGCACCAGTTTCTCTCCGTAATAGCCGCCTCGCTCTGAAAGATCCGGCAGATCTTTAGGACCCACGATGGTAATATAGTGGTTCGCGTTTTTGAATCTGCCATAGTGCGCGAAAAGTGTACGGAAACACTCCGGATCGTTTTGAATCAACTGGATCTTCAGCCCGCTCTCTTCATTACACTCGCGGATCAGCCGCTCCAGTTCCGCAGCGGTTTCCTCCGCAATGGGCAAATCCTTATACTGCCGGACGCTGTGCCGCGCGTAGATCGCCTCTAAAATATCCATTCTGCCCTCCTTTGTCTGCAGCGTTTCAACACGCCGGCCGCCACGGCTATGATTCGTAAGCAGCCGATGATAACGATTCTCTTTTCTCTCCTTTTTCTTCCGTGCCATTTTCATAACGTAACCTCAGCTTCTTCCTAAATCGATTCCATAGTCCTCCGAGAAACCCGTCAATCGTTCTCCCTGATCGTCTTGCAAAATGCCGTCAATCATCCTTCCCGATCGTCTCGCAAAATGTGACGATCTCCTGCTTTCTCGGCTCCACCTGTTCTTTAAATTCTACAGAACATAATCCAAGATGGCCGCAGCATTCGATCTCCAGATGTCCGTAAAAATGTTCAATGCTTTGTATGATCCGCTCGCATTCTTTCATTCCCGGACCGGTCCGGAGCGCTATGGCATAGCCCTTCTTCCCGCTATGGAGCGCGGCATGGGGCTCATGCGTATTGCACCAGGGCGTACATCGGTCAATGAAAGCCTTGAACTGTCCCGGAACATCGGCCCAGTAGGAAGGGGAAACAGAAATGATCACATCCGCATCATCAAGTTCCTCCATGATCGCAGGAATATCATCTTCGGTCATCACGCATTTCGCGGTCTCATGGCATACGCGGCATCCTCTGCAGAATTCAAATTTGAAATCATCAATACAAATGTTTCTGACATGGAACCGCTTTGCCAGCTCATCTGAAACGATACGCGCGATCTCCGCAGTGGCACCAGTACGCACCGGACTGCAATTGATGACCAGGGCTTTCATGCCTCCGCACTGGCCGTGATTCATAAATTACCTCTTCCGCCGCCCTGAAGGCAGTCTTTCATATTTTTGTTCTTACTTTTAGTTTAGCTTCTATCATATCATTCGGCAAGGAAAACTTTATGCAGATAGTGCCCTGAAGATTCGTTTATTTCGCTCAATTATATTTAGTTCGCCGGAGATCTGGCTCACCGGAAATCTGGCTCACCGGAGGTTTGGCATATCACTGATTTAGCTCATCAGAGATTTGGCATATCACAGATTTAGCTCACTCG
>CADCQD010000286.1 GCA_902803485.1 uncultured Eubacteriales bacterium
AATTCGGTCGAGAGATTCTGCCGTGAGACCGGTTTCCCCTACGATGGTCCGTGGCAGAAATGGGGCCCCTACGGCTTTGATCCGGACGGACGTCTGAGGCTCGAAGAGTATTATCCGAATGCTTTAGAGGAGACTTACCGCGGCGTGTCCGGCTGGATCTACAGCGCGGAGGCGATCACGCCGGCGGACTTTGACCTCGGGATCCCCGGAGCAGCAGTGTCTGCGAAACCGGTCAGCGTGTGCGGCGCGGAGTTCGTTCCCGATGCGCTGGAAGCGATCCTCGAGGCGGAGCGCCAAGGGCTGATCACGATCCTGCGCTATGAAGAGATGCCTGAGCGTATGCATGCCTGGCTTCAGAAAATCACGCCGAAGGAATACGACGAGGCCGCGGATCATCCGGAATACCGGTATTTTCTCAGAGCCAAGTTTCCGGAAATGCTGAAAGACCGCTGTCCGGTCACGGACGTCGTCGCGGCGCTCATCTGGGACGGAGACCGTTTCATGATCGCACAGCGCCCTGCGTACAAAGCCCGCCCGCTGCTTTGGGAGTATGTGGGAGGCAAGGTGGAGTGCGGCGAAACGAAGCAGGAAGCGCTGATCCGCGAATGCCGCGAAGAACTCGGGATCACAGTTTCCGTCGGAGAAGTCTTCACGGAAGTGCTCCACGTCTATCCGGACATTACGATCCGCCTGACGCTGTTCCACGCGGCGGTCAAAGAGGGCACGCCCGTGCTTCTGGAGCACAAGGATCTTCGCTGGATCCTGCCTTCCGAGATCCCGGACTATCCCTTCTGTCCCGCCGACGAAGAGATCAATCAGAAGATCCGGAAGACATTTTCAAGAAGCTGATACAAGGCGTTTCGCGAGAGACGCGTCTGAATGTTTCTCTGATCGCATAGAAAAAGGCCGGGGCTTTGATGCCCCGGCCTTCCCGTTTCGGAAAACGCCTTCTTATCTCAGGAAGAAGTTCGCAGCCGCGAAGACCGCCGCGGTTCTGGCGCCGGCGGCAGCCTGACGGGAACTGTACATGGTCTCCATGGCGGCATATTCCATCTGGCTCTTGTGCGCGTCATCAAACATGATGTTGATGGAATCCGTGATGTTGTTCGCGCGGCCCGACTGGATATTGTTCGCGATCGTCTGCAGGATCGCGGGATTCGTGAACTCCTCGCCCACCAGACAATCTCCATAATTCACGTAATGATAATGCAGATCATCCGCCAGTTCGACCAGACGGTTCAGGGCTTCTTCTTTGTGCCTGCCTCTCGCGATGGATCCAAAGATAAAGGCCAGGATCATGCCGACGGATCCGAGAAGCCAGACGATCATGAAAATGTATGCTCCGGCGCTTGAATAATCCGCGCTGATCAATGAGACCAGTGTGATGAATCCTACCACAAACAGGATGATGCCCCAGACCAGAAGGCCGGGTTTTCTCTTGTCATACTCGTCCAGCGTGGTGTTGATCGCATCATACTCGTCATATTCCGCGCCCTTCTGGCTGAAATAACCATACATCCGTTCCAGTTCCTGCAGATTGGCCATCCGTTCCTGCTGGACCGCCTGCGGATTATAGCCGTAATAAGGCTGCTGATATTGCTGATACGGCTGCTGATACTGCGGTACAGGCTGCTGATACTGCGGCGCAGGCTGCTGGTACTGCTGATACGTATTCGGCGCCGGCTCGGCGGAACGTGTCGGCATGACGTTGAGCGGGTTTCCGCAGGCCGGGCAGAAAGACGCGCCGTCCGCTACCTGGGATCCACATTTCGGGCAAAACATGTTCGATACCTCCTCACAAAGTCGTGTGCTTATTCGCTAAACAGTTCGCGGATGTGCTTCAGTGTCTCACGGACGTACTGCTCGCCTCCCTGATGTCCGACGACGCCGGAGGAAACGAAGGCGGAATAATGGCCGCCCTGTTCGGCCTTCTCGGTGGGAAGGTAGCCTTCCGTGCCGTTCGCAAGCTGGATCAGGAAAGTCTGCTCCGCATCGCTCCGCGCCTTGATCTGGTTGCCGTAATCCAGGAAGAGTTCGAACGGATCCGTG
>CADCQD010000287.1 GCA_902803485.1 uncultured Eubacteriales bacterium
CCAGACCCGTATCACCGCAGGCAACGTGGACGTTGTCTCTTTCCAGACATTCTCCAAGCCGCAGGAAGACTGGAATAAAGACCAGATCGACAAACCGGCGTGGCAGCAGTACATTGACGATGGTTTCCTTGAGGATCTGACCGATAAGGAATTCGTTAAAGTTTACAACCAGAACACTCTGGCAGGCAATGAGTACAACGGCAAGAAGTATTCTCTGAATATCTTCACCGTTGCTTATACCGGCCTCTTCTACAACAAGGCCATCTTTGAAGAGCTTGGCCTCGAAGTTCCGAAGACCTGGGATGAGTTCATCGCAGTCTGTGACAAGGTAAAAGAAGACGGCAGATATACCGTTCTTTCCGCAGGCGCTGCTGATCAGTGGCCGCTGAACATGTTCTCTAACGCGATCATGTCCGCGAACTATCAGGATGACATGAAGGAGATCGGCCAGAAGCTTCTGACCGGTGAGATCCGTCATACCGATCCTGAAATCAAGCTGATCTATGACTGCATGGAGCAGTTCGCGTCTTATCTGGAGCCCGGTGTTGCCGGTATCTCCTATTCTGACGCTCCCGGCCGTTTCGCCCTTGGCAACATGGCTATGTATGCTGACGGCGCATGGTCCGCAGCTGACATCAAGAACGCCGGTGCTGAATTTGATTTCGGTTACTTCCCGCTTCCTGGTGTAGAGCCTCGTGAAGATGGTCTGGATCCTCAGTACGGCATTAAGTACGACCTGAGCTTCGCAGTACCGACCAATGCTCCTGTGAAGGAAGGCGCTTTCGCGTTCCTGGAGTACATCTCTCGTGAAGACGTTTATACCGCATTTGCAAACGCAGTCGGTATGACCCCCACGCAGGACGTCAAGCTTGACAACGAGTTCCTGAACTCCCTTTCTGATGGTCTTCAGGCTCCCTGCATCAACGCTGAAATGTACATCTACGCTCCCAAGGGTGTAGGTGAATACGGCAGCGCTCAGTTCTCCTTCCTGCAGCTGAAGGCCCTTGGCGGACCCTTCACCGGTGAAGAGCTTGCTGAGCATGCAGACGAAGACTTTGATGCTGCACGCGCGGCTGCAGAGTCTCTGAATGATTAATTTCATAATTTAATATTGAGGAAACGTGTGATTCAGCGTTTCCCTGAACGGCCAGGGGGATCTTGTATCTCCCTGGCTTTCTCAAAAAGAAAAGGAAAGGGGGCAAGTGATTTTGGCTTCGAGTACTAAGGAGCAGAAAAAGCTCCTGAAAAGAATGTCGAAAGAGAAAAGACTTTTCCCGGTATGGGCAGTGGTTTTATGCATGCTGCCGGGACTTCTGCATTATGTGATCTTCCGGCTGTATCCGTCGTTTATGACGGCCATCTATTCATTTACGGATATTACCGGTCTTCCGGGCACTTCCTGGAAGTTTATCGGTTGGGCTAACTATAAAGAATTTTTCATTCTGCAGAATACGCGTGACCTGAAGGCGGCCCTTGGCCGTACAGCGATCTATTCCGTGGTGGTTACGCTGGTGCAGAACTCCATCGCGCTGGTGATGGCAGTGATCCTGAACGCGAAATTCCTGAAGGGCAGAAATTTCGCGCGTTCGATCTTCTTCATGCCGGTGATCCTCGGCGCGGCGGTAGTCGCTACCATGTGGAAGCTGATCTTCAGCACACCTACGGGTCCGATCTATCTGCTGATGAAAGATGTCCTGAAGATCGAAAATCCGCCAGCGATCCTCAGCAGCTACAGCTACGCGTTCCCGGCAGTCATTGCCGCCCAGATCTGGCAGCATATGGGCTATTCCATGGTGATCTTCCTGGCATCGCTGCAGAGTATCCCTGAGGACCTGTACGAGGCGTCCCGAATTGACGGCGCCAGCGAATTCCAGATCTTCTGGCGGATCACGATCCCGCTGGTATGGTCGGCCATTACGGTCAACACTCTGCTGGCCATCATCGGATCGCTGCAGTCTTACGAACTGATCATGACGATCACCCGGGGCGGATTCAATACCGCGACCCTGGGCATGATGGTATTCGCGACGGCATTCGGCGGCGGCGGCGCAACAGCCAGCGGCGGTTCTGTGGCAGGCATGCGGCAGGGCTACGCAGCGGCAGAATCCATGGTGCTCTTTGTGGGTGTCCTGGTGGTAACGATCATTTCACAGACGATTATGAACAAACTGGAGGCGGAGAGATAATATGGGTAAAATTAAAAATGTTCCTTTCCGTGTCATATGTTATGTCATCATGATCATCTTCCTGTTTATTTACCTGTTCCCGCTGTTCTATGTGGTGAATACGTCCATTAAATCCGCGCAGGATTATATGCAGCATCCCACGACGATCACCAGCACCTGGCAGTTCAGCAACTTCGTAACGGCATGGAATAAAGCGGATTTCGGCAAATATATCTGGAACTCGATTTTATATACCTCAGTATGTACTTTAGCGTCTGTATTAATGTCGCTTTTCCTGGCATTCCCCATCAGCAGAAGATACGTGCCTTTCTCCGGCTTCCTGTATTTCCTGTTTATCGCGGGACTGTTCCTTCCGAACGGCATGATCCCGACTTTCCAGCTGATCCTGAAATCCGGCCTGTATGACACGAAAGTCGGCTATATGCTGATCATGACCGGTGTCAGCGCCACAGCCGTATTCTTCTACACCGGCTACTTCAAATCCATTCCGAAGGAACTGGATGAAGCAGCTGCAATGGATGGCTGCGGATATTTGAGATATGTGATCTCCTGCGTACTCCCGCTGAGTAAACCGGCGGTAGTATCCATGGGCATGCTCAGCATGATCGGCGTGTGGAACGACATCGTCAGTTCCACCATCTACCTGACCACCAAGACGAACTACAACATCACCCGTGGTCTGTTCGTCTTCCAGGGCCAGTACAGCAACGACTGGACCTTAACGGCAGCAGGACTTCTGATCGTAGCAGCACCGCTGATCCTGGCCTATATCTTCGGCCAGCGTTATATCGTTGACGGCATCATGGCCGGCGGCGTCAAGGCCTGACGGCCAGACGTATCACAAGCCTGACTTGCCGGTCATCACCGGGAAACAGAATTATACAGTGATCAATCGGGGAAGGGCCGGCCGCCTTTCCCCGAACTTATCTGCCGGAGATGAGGCCTGCAAATTCAAACTGAAAGCCTGAAGGGAAAAGCAAGTCTTTCCTGGCCTATTCGTAGAAAGCATAGCGGCATCGGTGAGTGATAGAGCTTACAATTGTGAGCCATCCCCGGGAATTCATAAGTCTGCAGGCTGCAGGGGTATTTTGACACAAGTTTATTTGATATTTGATGATTTGCCCCCGGGGCAAAGTAAAAACATGGAATACCCGGGGATAAAAGGCGGAAATATCAGCAGAATACTCCCGGGAGATTTCCTTAATAGTGAGTTCAGGGGGAATGCGCAATCAGTCCTATCTAAAGCAGCTACAGAAGCGCGCAAAACAAAGCAGCCACAGAAGCGCACAAAACAAAGCAGCTATAACGGCGTGCGCAAAACAAAGCAGCCTGTGACTTCAGCATGATGTGATCCTGCATCATGATTTAATAAAACACTATTAATAAAAACATTATAAGGAGCGGTGGTATGAGAAGATTACTGAAGACGGACAACAGGAGTACGACGTTTTATACACATCTTCAGAAGGAGGTGCTTGCGGACCGCCTGCTGGATGATATGCATGAACTTTCGCACTGGTCCGTGCGGCCTCACCTGTCCATTAACGGCGATCCTGCGGATGAGAGGGGAATCGATACGGGAACGATGACGGCGGTCGTCCGGGACGGGCTGCCTTGTGTGCGCCTGACGACGCCTGTTACTGCGGATGTGAAGAATAAGGACTATGGAAGAGGATGGGGACTCGCGACACTGTTCAGGGACTGCGGCGGCGAGGACTGGTCCGCGTATAACCGGCTGATTTTTAAGGTCTACCCGGAGCTTCCCGGTTTCAATGTGGTTTCTCTTTGCCTGTATTTGTATACCGATGATACGGATGACGTCCGCATGCCGAATGACGTGACCCGGGAGGGACTGCATTTCGTATGCCTTAAGAATCATAAATGGAATACTGTAGAATGGGAATTCCCGGAACTGGTCAGAAGAAAAGTGAAGGGATTCAGCTTCCAGTACCGTCTGCAGGGCGCCGAACCCGGGGCAGCGCAGGAGATCTTCCTGGATTTTACGGATGTCCGGCTGCAGAAAGTCCGCGCCGATCATGCCAGAGGATGGGAACCGGGTGATGGAGAGATCGCTTTCTCTCACAGCGGTTATCTGCCGGACAGCAGGAAAACAGCCATCGGCAAGGGACTTAAGGAAAACCGTTTTGCCGTGATCCGCTGTTCTGACGGGACGGTTGCGTACAGCGGCGCGATCCGGGAAGAGAAAAGAGATATCGGCGCGTTCCAGGTTCTGGATTTCACAGACCTTACAGAGGAAGGCCGGTTTTTCCTGCGGTCAGGTTCCGTGCTGACACGGCCGTTCACGATCTCCCGGAGCGTCTGGAGAAGCAGTGTACGGAAGACACTGGACTTTTTCTATGCGCAGCGATGCGGCTTCCCGGTACCCGGAGTTCATGATATCTGCCATACGGATTTCATGTGTGAACACAATGGCCTGCGGAAGGTGATGAACGGCGGATGGCATGACGCGGGCGACGTAAGCCAGGGCCTGAATAATACGTCGGAGGCTGTGTACGCGATGCTGTGTCTCGCGGAGCGGGTGAAGGAGGAAGATCCGGAACTGTTTGAGCTGGCGCTGGATGAGGCCAGATGGGGCGCGGAATGGGTGCTGAAAGGACGTTTCGCGGACGGTTACCGGGCCTCCTGGCTCACCATGGACTTCTGGACTCAGGGCTTCATCGGCGACAATGACGATATTATCCATAAAGCGGTGCGCATGACCTGGGACAATATTCTCTGCGCTGGAACGGAAGCGAAGATCAGCATGATGTTCCGGGAGGACGACCCGTCGTTCGCGGAGCGGTCGCTTCTTGCAGCGAAACAGGATTATCTCTGGGCGCTGGAGGATCTGGCTCATCCGGAAAACGCGCGTCCCGGCATGGAATATGTATTTATTGTTTCTCAGGGCTGCATCAGCGCGATCCTTCTTTATGAAGCCACAGGCGAGGAGAATTACCTTAGGGACGCGGAAAGCTTCGCGGAAAAGATCCTGGCATGCCAGGAAACGGCGCCGCAGGATTTTGTGATCCCGCTCAACGGATTTTTCTATGTAGACCCGAAGCACAGTGCCATCGTTCATTCCCAGCATCGCTCCTTTGAGCATGCGCCGCTCACTGCGCTGCAGATGATCCGGAAAGTCTGCCCGAAGGACGCCTATGTGGACGCAATGCGTCTGTATGGCGCGTATATCCGGAAAGTGGTGGAATTGACCGCGCCTTACGGGATGATTCCCGCATCTATCTACAAACTGAGTGAGGTAAATGATGAAGAACCCAGAAGCTGGTTCAGCTGTCCTTCCGCAGAGGAAGCCCGCAAGCAGATCAGAAACGGCGTGCGGCTTTCTGATGACGCGTATCTCCGGCGTTTCCCGGTCTGGTACGCTTTCCGCGGCAACAGCGGAATTACCTTGACGCAGGCCAGAGGGATCCTCGCCTGCGCGGAAGTGCTGGAGGATCCGGAACTTCTGGAGATCGTTCAGCACGCGCTGGAATGGCATGTTGGCCGGAATCCGTTCAACCAGTCATTGATCTGGGGCGAAGGATATAACTGTTCGCCGCAGTATACGGCAATGAGCGGATATCTGACAGGCTCCTTCCCGGTAGGCGTGGAGACGCAGCGGGATGAGGATGTTCCTTATTATCCGCATGCGGCTTGCTACAATTATAAGGAAGTCTGGGTCTTCCCCGCCACGCGGTGGCTCAGCATCCTGGCATCTTATCCCTCTGAACTATAATACATAAGGCGTTCCGCCTGTCCCGTAAGCGGCGCCGGAAAAAAGCGCCATGCAGGCGGACACGAAAGCAGCCGACGATATGAAACCGGCACCGGTAAAGTGCCGTCATATAAAAAGCGGCCGGAACAGCCTTTGGGCTGTTCCGGCCGCTTTGTGCGTATATATAGAGTTATGCCCGGGAGGCTTTTGCCTGCGGGCTGTCCGGACTGATCTGCATCAGTTCCAGCTTGTTGCCGTCCGGGTCTTTGACCCACATCTGCCAGTTGGTGTCGCTGCCCTGCTTCGGGCGGATCATGACTGGCCAGCCGGCTTCGTCGATCGCCTTTTCACTGGCGAAGATATCTTCGATCTGCAGGCAGAGATGGTCATAGGACGGATTGTCACCGGGAAAATCCTGGCCCGGATCCGCGTAGAACAGTTCAATGAACATCCGCGGCGCTACCTTCAGGTATTCGATCCAGGGCTTTTCGTTCCTGCTGATGGAAAACGCGACAGGGAAACCTAAGATGCCGCAGTAAAACTCTTTTGCCTTGTCCATATCCCGGACATTGATGCCCTGATGGGAAATCGCTTTGATCTTGATCGCCATGTGTGATTCCTCCTTATACCGTTGCCTGTTTGCTGGTGGGTGAGATCACCATGAATTCGATGTTGTTGCCGTCCGGATCCTGGCACCAGCACTGCCAGTTGCCGTCGCTGCCGCCCTTCGGGGGGATCGTGATGGTGATGCCGTTCTCGTTGAGTGCTTTCTCGACCTCAAAGATATCCTCCACTTCAAGACAGATGTGATTATTCGTGGATTTTACCGTATAGTCATCGATGGGATGCTTCGTGGTATAGAAAAGCTCAATGAACTGGCCGTTTCCGACTTTAATGTATTCGATAGACGGCTCCGGATCCCCCAGGGAGAACGCTCTTTCCAGCCCCAGGACGCCGCAGTAGAAGTCCAGGGCTTTTTTCATGTCGCGGACCTTCAGCGCAAGATGCGCGATTCCGCAGATGGTCGTATCTGCCATAAATACCTCCATGTAAATGCGGCACGAGGCGGCCTGCCGCAGCCTGATGCCATCCTGTAAATGTGTATGATTACTGCTCATAGTTTACCATCCGGATGTACTGAATACAATGATAATATACGGAAATAAAATAGCAGAAATCCGTTACCCGGCTGCTCTCCGACGGGCTCCCGGTGCGGAAAAGAAGCATGAAAAACCGTCTATTTCGGTAAGTTTTCGTAGATACCGGGGTGTATCCCGCGGACTCTGCCTTGACATACTAAAACGTTTTCGTTATAATAACGGCAACGATCCGGGGCGGCCAGTCTGTTTCGGACACCCGGGAAGCGGGCCTGCCGCTGTTCCGGAAATAGGGGAAATGCCGGATCAAGGCATTCGATACAAGGGGAGAACGAATATGTTAAGAATTGAACATCTGACAAAGATTTACAGTGAAGCAAAGGCTGTGGATGATCTTTCGCTCC
>CADCQD010000288.1 GCA_902803485.1 uncultured Eubacteriales bacterium
ATCTTCTGATCGAAGGAAACGGACGCTGCCTGATTTCAAAAACATGACGGCAGGGGATGACGGATTTTCCGTCATCCCCTTTGCCGATGTTTTCGGGAATTCAGAACCCCATGATTCAGTTTTTTCTGGAATGAGAGTGATACTGGATGACAAAATACCTGCTCCGCAGAATCCTGCACGGCCTGATTTCGGTGGTCATCGTGGTGGTCATCGTGATGCTGCTGATCTATTCTGCGATGAACCGGCAGCTGATTTTTGCGCAGGACGCGGTGTACAATCAGCTGGGCAACAACCAGAAAATCGTGTATCAGTACCGGAAGTGGGAAGACTTCGGGTATATTGATTATGTGCCTTACAATGAATGGCTGCAGGGGCTGGCGGCTGCCGGCGAACTGACGCCGGACAACGCGACCGCGCTGTCAGCCATCGGCACAAAAGCCGCCAACGATTCGGAGCAGGTGGCTGAATATGTGGCCAAATTTACGGCCGAATATGAGGCCAAAGGATATACGGTCATGCGGCTGGACGCCAAGATGGCCAAGAAGAAAAAGGTCGCCACCGGCGGCCAGGCCCAGCTGTTTGCGTTCAAGGACAAACCGCTGCTGGGAAGGCTCGTGGGTTATTTTACCGGAATCATCAGCGTGGACAATATCCATTATGTCAATGAGGACATCGGGGAAAGGAAGCTGACCTTTACCCTGCAAGATCCTGTTTACGGCGGGGAGAAGTTTTCCCCGGCCATCATCGGAAACGGAACAAAACACAAATATCTGCTGTATTTTGACGACAAGTTCCCCTATATTCACCAGAATCTGGTGACAATCAATCTGGGCAAAAGCTACTCGGTCAATTCCGGGGTGGATGTTTTTGAGAGCATGAATGCTCCGCAGGGTTCCTATGTTTCTTCTGAGATTACCTTCCCCACAGGCCTGACGGAAATGAGCGCGGACGATCTGCACAGCGCGACATACTCCTTCGGATCCAGGGAGGCAAGCCTTGTAAACAAGGACCGCTTTACAGACGACTATACGAGTGTTTCGACCGTGAAGGGCGGCCTAAGCCAGGTCGGATACTCTTTTGTGATCGGCATTATCGCCGTGCTCCTGGCTTATCTGCTGGGCGTGCCGCTGGGCATCATTATGGCGCGGCGCAAGGATAAACTGATCGATAAAATCGGAACGCTTTATATCGTGTTCATCATTGCCGTTCCGTCGCTGGCTTATATTTTCCTGTTCAAGGCCATCGGCTACAGCATGGGTCTTCCGACAACCTTCAACATGGACTCCACCGACTGGCGGATGTACGCGCTGCCGATTGTTTCGCTGGCGCTGCCTTCCATCGCAAACCTGATGAAGTGGCTGCGGCGCTACATGATTGACCAGATGAATTCCGACTATGTGAAATTCGCCCGTTCCGGCGGGCTTTCCGAGCGGGAAATCTTCTCCCGCCACATCCTGAAAAACGCGATCATTCCGTTGGTCCACGGGATTCCCGCGACGGTGCTGGGCGCTCTGGTCGGCGCCATCATCACCGAGCGCGTGTATGTGGTTCCCGGCGCCGGCAACCTGCTGACGAAGGCAATCAATATGTACGACAACGGCGTGATTGTGGGCGTGACCCTGTTCTATGCGATCCTGTCCGTTGTATCCATCATCCTGGGCGACGTGCTGATGAGCATGGTCGATCCCCGGATCTCCTTTACGTCGAAAGCGAGGTGACAGACATGAGCAATCCGGAAAACAGCAGGGAACTGCCGGATCTGAGCGATCTGCAGCTGAGCGAAGAGGAACTGTTTGCCCATGTGGATCATTCCGCACTGGAGTCCGAGAAGATTACCGCGCCCAGGTATTCCTACTGGAAGAGCGTGTTCCGGGTCTTCTTCCGTAAACGGGTCAATATTGTGATCCTCTGCCTTTTTGCAGTGATCCTGGCTTTCACGTATATCTATCCGGCGGTGACCAATTATGATCCTTTCGCGAACCTGATGAACGGTTCCGCAAAACATCTGATGCCTTCCGTGGCCATGGACCGCCTGGGGCACAATATCCACTGGATCCTGGGGTCAGGCGCC
>CADCQD010000289.1 GCA_902803485.1 uncultured Eubacteriales bacterium
TGACGGATCCTCCTCATCCGTATCGGAGTCCTCATCCGTATCGGGACCCTCATCCGACAGTATTTCGGCTCCACTCGGCACAGTTTCCACCACGTCGCGTGCGGCCTTGACATGGTTTCCTTTCACATCCTGCCCGGGTGTTTCCGGAACTGGCTGATTCGGATCCGGATCGTCTGTCAGAGGATTCTCTGAAATGTCCAGCGTATCGCCTTGCGCTGGAATGTCTTCCTGCACCTGTACGTCGTTCGGTGTCTGATCGACGTCTGCTCCGTAGGATACCGCGGGAATCAGTATGACGACGAGACACACAGATAACGTAAACATCAGAACTTTTTTCAACTAGTCTTCTCCCTCCGTTGACTGACAACATTACATGACATGCTAAAAAACGCGGACGCGCGCCACCGCATCGCCCGCTTGAAAGACTCATTCACTTCTGCGGAACCGGAAGATCCCGAAGAAGTAGATGCACAGATAACTCGCATAAAGGGTGGGGTACATGTACGTCGCTCTGCCTTCCGGCATGAACAGCAGGATCGCTGCCATCTCCCCGATAATGACCAGGAAGGCCAGCGCAAACCCGAAGGTGCCTCTCCGTCCGCCGCGCCTTCTGATCAGGTGCAGCAGCAGCGTCAGCAGCAAATACAGCAAAACCAGGCCGTCGAGCAGGATCACTATGACATGCAGATATGGATTGAGATGAGTATCCGTCAGGAAATCCCGCCAGCCGGCGATCCATCCGGAGATCTTAGCGCTGATCTTCTGCCTTTGCGGATTTTTCTCCCATCCTGCGGTCTTCCATGTATGAAGCACTTCCTTCTGACCGATCTTCCACTTATCGTAAACGAAGCTGTCCAGATCCACTTGCGGCTCTCCTGTGAATTCGTAAGTCGGCCGGGTTTCCGGCAGGCCGATGGACTTGCAGAATTTGTTGATCTGCACATTCAGAAACGGCCTTGCATTGTGCATGATGATGCTGTAGTACGCGCTCATATACGCGCTTGCAACGTCATCCGTGGCGAGAGTCTGGTTGAAGCTTTTCCTGCCGCTCGTCCAATTGTAGTTGCGGTATCCTTTCATGCCCTGTTCTTTCAGCACTTCGACCGGAGTCACCGCTTCAATGTCCTGCAGATCGGACTTTGCGCCGTTGTACGAGAGATCCACGTCCGGATCATTGAACACGTTATACAGCACATTTGTCGTGTTGATGATCATGTAATCCTGTCCGTAATACTTCTTCGCGCCGATTCCCTGAATCCCGTTCAGGAGGGCAAAGGCAACCACAATGCTGCAGGCCAGCACGACGATCTGCTTCACATTGACCTTCTTCGGTGTGATGACATATATGAAATAAATGATCAACCCGCCGATTCCGATGAGCGCGCCCTCGCTTCGCCATACCATAATGAAGGCAGACAGGACCGCAAACTGTATGATCGTGATCACGGTCACGGGAACTGCCTTGTCTTTGCCTGTACAGTGGAAGAACAGATACGCGATGTAGAACATGATCAGCACAGCGTAGAAATTATTGCGATATGCGTTATAAGACAGATAGTAGGATTCCGGAAGAATGAAGAACAGCAACGGAAGGTACGCATACCACTTGTTACCGAATTTCCTCTTCACTCCAGTGACGATGTAGCTCACCGTAAACCAGAAGAACATCCACTGAAATACGGACAGCGCGATCGGATGCGGGATCACCATCAGGCAGCCGCCATATAGTGCGCCGGTATAGACACTCTGCCAGTAGGACGGCTGGAAACGCGTGATGCGCAGGAAATTCGAAAAGTTATCCATTTCGATTCCGAAACTGTCCGGGTACAAAAGCAGCCCGACTAGCATTCCGGCGATGAGGATCCCCCCGAAGATCACCACCTCGGATCTCGTGGCCTGTCGTCTGACAAGATAGAAGATCAGTTTCCACAGAAGCCAGATGATCACGAAACAGAAAGCGCGGGACAGCAGGTAGACCAGCAGATGCTCCGCGCTGTCACTGATCACGGAACTATCCCTGACCATGGTCGTATCGTACTCATCGAAATGGCCTTTCAGGAAAATCTGATCCTCCCAAAGAAAGGAGAGCAGGAAATGCGCAATCGGAAACAAGAGCCATCTATTGCGCTTTATGAATGTCTTATCTGATTTCTGATCACCAATTGTTCTTTCCACGATGCGTGCCTCCTGAAACGATCCGTAGCTCTTAAGGTTTCCTGAACACCAAGGTCTTGCTGATGATATAGTTCAGCACGATGACGACGAACTGAGCGACCAGTTTCACGATCATACTGTTGAACCCCAGCCATGTGATGAAGACCGCAATAATGGCTTCTTCGATTGCCAGCGTAAACAGTCTCCCGCCGACAAAGGAAGCCAGTTGCTTCATCATGCGATCCGTGCCGCCCATATTTGCATCAAATACCCAGTTCCGGTTCGTGACAAACTGGAACAGGACGCAGACACACCAGCAGATGACATTTGCGATCAGTTCATTCATATGGCATGCCCCATTGAGCAGTGCAAAGAGCCCAATGTTCAGGAAAAAGGCAAGACCACCGAAGAACAGGTAAAGGATCACTTCCTTATTCTTGATGTAAACCCGTTTAATGATGTCCATCTGCAAACTGTTTTAGCTCCTCCGGCGTTCCCAGAACATGTACCTTCTCAGGATCAACGTCCGATATGTATATCTCTCCGCCCTTGCTGAGCAGATAATCGTAAAGAGGCGCAACGTACTTCTCGCCGCTGGCGGCAACATCATAATCCTTGCCGTAATACTCATCGTAGAGTTCCTGATACAGGCTGCAGGAGCGGAAATAATAAGCTCCCAGTGTGCAGTTCCCGGAGATGCGCACCTTTTCTCTGATCTCCGCAGCCTTGCCGCTTTCATCCAGCCTGACGAAGCTCCAGTGGTCGCCTTCTCCCTTGAAGCACGGGATAAATCCATCGCCTCTCAGCTCCTGCGAAGTCATGTTTCCCGGTTCCACATAGGTATCAATGTTGTAGATCAGCAGGCCGTGACTTGGATCCCAGAACTCTTTTGCCAGTGCCGCTGTCGTCGCCTGTCCGTCCGTCAGGTAATCCAGATAGATCACATGATACTCCGGCAGCTGCAGCGCCTCGCATTGGCTGTGCATGAAACGCTCCACATCTGCCGTTTCATCTCTCATAACGATGAAGATGTACTTCGCGGCCGCGTCCCGATACCCTTCCAGACTGTCCATGGACCATTCGAACAGCGTTTTGCCTCTGACCTCGATCATATACTTCGGAACGGTGTATCCGGCGTCCCTGAAACGGGAACCGAGTCCGCCCATCGTGACGACAATGTCAAGTTTTTCGTTCATCTCTGTCACCTTTTCATCCTTCCCTGTTCACAGATCTCTTCCATTTCGTCCGTGGAGCAGCGCAGAAATTCATCTGGCCGGATGGTTCTGTCATCGACGTAAAATCCCTTATGCCCAGGCCAGATCTTTCCGTAAACGATCTCATCGTAAGGAATGTCCCATTTCTTCAGCCATTCGATCAGAATCGGCGCCGTGTTTGCGTTGATCAGTCCGATGTTGCCTTTATAACTGTTCATGTTCCTTGATGTGTAGAGAACGATCTTCGCTCCCTGGCTTTTGTATTCGCGGATCTTTTCAACGATCTGAAGATATGGAACCAGATCCTCATATTTTTCATCCTTGCCCTTGATCGGGCAGAGTGTTCCGTCTATGTCAAATACAAATGTATATTCATCAATCATATTGTTCGACCTCGTCCAGAATATCTCTGGCATTGATAATAAATCCCATTACCTTGTGCGGATTGTCGATATGCAGCGGGAGCATCGACAGGAACAGGGATGCTTCATATAATCTCACAAGCCTGTAATCAAATCCGTTTGCGATGGCCTTTTCCCGGAACACTTCTTTGTAACCGGCATTGTCAAATGGAATATCCAGCTCGTATCTGAAATCACTTCCGATACGGATCTCATACAGTGCGTTATTGAAGAAATCATACCTTCCGCAGACGGAATGCGACAGCTTGGCGATATCGTAGTAAGGATCGGTCCACAGCTCTTTTTCGTCCAGCGCGCCTTTCGGATCGATGAACTTCAACGTCTGAGTGGGTTTGTTGTACAATGCATTTGCGAAGCAGGGATCTCCGTGACCGATCGCCTGTTTGTAAGGTCCGTCCTTTTCCAGTTTCGATTTGAGTTCCATGTATCTGGATACGTACGCGTCGAGATCTTCCCCGGCCGCTGAGAGGATCTTCCCGACCACATTGAACTCCGGCAAAGACTTCAGCTGTGCGATCCTGTTTTTTACTTTATCCTCGTATAAGGCTTTTCTCGCCTTCAGGAACTCTTCCCTCTCGCAGCTGCGTTCATGGCGGCAGGAAAAGAAGTAGAAGTATTGATCCA
>CADCQD010000290.1 GCA_902803485.1 uncultured Eubacteriales bacterium
AGTACGGTGAGAAATTTGAAGTCAATACACCGACGACCCTGATCGCCGCGCTGGAGTTCGAAAATGGCGTGCTCGGTACCTTCAATATTTCTTCTGACACGCAGAATACCATGATCTTCGAAGTCGCGGGTTCTGAAGGCGTTATGCACCTTGGCGATCCGAACAGCTTCCGCACTCCGATCACAGTAACGCGTCCCGGCGCGAATCCCTCCGAGATCGATATCCCGAGAGGACCGAAGCCCGCGCCGGATCCGAACGCGGACAATGACCGCCAGGTACTCGGCGAAGGAAAGCCCACCCAGACGGTCGTCCTTCCCTGCATGCACGGCTTCTACGAGTCGCTTCGCGGCGTCGGCCTTGCGGATATGTGCTATGCCTTAAAGAACGGCCGCCGGCCGCGCTGCCACGCGGATATCGGCCTCCACTCCATCGAAGTCATCCACGGTATCCAGGAATCCTGCAGGACCGGAAAATTCTACGAGATGACGACAAAGTGCGAGCGCCCCGCGCCGCTTCCGGCAAGCGCTTACTCGTCCACCGGACAGGAGAGAGTCCTTGATGAATAAACCATTGATCAGATAAACAGAGGATCTGTTTTCTGGTCTTACACAGCACAGCTGGGCAGCCCGAAAAACAGGACTGCCCGGTTTGTTAAGGAGACGAACTATGACATGTCCTAAATGCGGCAGCCAGAACGTGAATGTTCAGGCAGTGAATGAAGTCTATCTGAAGAATGCCCACCATGGCTTTTTCTGGTGGATCCTGGTGGGATGGTGGTGGATCCCGGTCAAGTGGATCTTCCTGACGGTACCGGCACTGATCTTTAAGATCTTCGGCCATAAAAAGCAGAAGGCAGTCAACAAGGTGAAGACTGTATGTGTCTGCCAGAACTGCGGCCATCGGTGGGAGATCTGACCGGGGATCCGCTCAAAAATTCAAGTATTGTTTTGAGGGAAACCGGCTGCCGGAGTAACGAATTTACCTGAAAACATGTCTTTATCAGTAATAATAGAAGTTGCTGGAGTTAAACCATGTAAGGGTGATGAGAAACTGGGGGGTTTCCGGATGATCAACATGAAAAGAGAAAAACACTATGTAAAGCGGCTCATGCTTCTTGTGAGTCTGTTTCTGATCTTCTTACAAAGCTGTGCTTCCTCCGGCCGCTCGATGCCGGAGCCGCCGCAGCTTACGCTTTCAGCTGGGGAAACCAGGGTCCAGGCGATCCGGCTGACATATTCCTGGCAAAGCAGGGAAACCGGCGTAGAAGCAGATGCATTTCATCCTTTAGAGATGCGGGATCAGCTGCCGGTTTTTGAGGTCCCGGCGGACGGCGTCGTAAATTTTGATTTTGAGACAGTACCGGATCAGATCACGGTACGCGCCTGGAAAATGTCCGTGACAGGTACTGATGCCTATGACAAGCCGGATCTCAGCCTTACGGTCACGAATAAAAATACAGTAACCCTGCCTTCCGATGATCGGTATCTGTATGAGGTACACGCCAAATGGGAGATGCGGGACAGGACCGGAGGCGCCGCCTACTACGGATTCGCATCAGTACCGGGGAAGGATTGAAGTCTCTTGTTTCACTTACCATATCGTGATATACTTCCTCTATGACAAAAACGACTAATGACAATTCGACCCGTTCTTTATGGACCCGGGACTTTACGATCATTACTCTGGGCAGTGTCATATCCATGTTCGGCAATGCTATGGCCGGCTTTGCCATCAGCTTGTTCGTGCTGGACTATACCAGCACGCCGCTGTATTATGCCCTGTATGTGTTTTTGTATACACTGCCACAGCTGGCGGCGCCGCTGATCGCGGGGCCGCTCATGGACAGGTTCAGCCGCCGGAAGACCATTTACACGCTGGATTTCCTTTCGGCGGCCATTTATATGCTCATGGGCCTGTTCATTCATATGGACGTTTTCAACTTTTGGATACTGGCGGTATTGACGCTGGTGATCGGTACCATCCACAGTACATACCAGGTGGCATACGAGAGCTTTTATCCCATGCTCATC
>CADCQD010000291.1 GCA_902803485.1 uncultured Eubacteriales bacterium
CGCGGCAAATGGTAATTCCTGTGCCGGAGTCCTTCCACAGCAAAGGGAATGCACATGGAAGCCGCTATGGCCATCAGCATGTTGGAAAGCACGGTGAACATGCGGAACGCCTTCGCTCCCACCTCTTCCACCAGCGCGTCCGGATCCGAAAGCATCAAAGTTACGACCCCCAGAAACACACAGATACAGATCACACTGCAGCTGATGATCGCAAGGACGCACCGGTTCCGGTTTATTTTACGCGCGTCCTTCAGTTCCGGCGGATCCTTCCGTTCAGTCATGCTCCCATTCCTCCAGTTTTCTTCTGATCTCCCGGATAAACCCCGGATCACTGCCGCAGCAGCTTCCGATGTAGCTTACATAGGGGAACGCGGGGACCAGCTCTTCGGAAAACGTCTCCGCGGTATATGCGGATGCTGTTTGTTCCTGCGGTCCGGACGGCACACCCGCGTTGGGCTTGAAAAACAGCGGAAGTTTCGTTTTTTCCGCGAATTCACGGATCACCGGAAGCGCAAGGACCGGGCCCAGGGAGCAGTTCAGGCCGATGGCGTCGATCCCCAGGGGCTCCAGTGTTTCGATCACGTCTTCCACGGTGTTTCCGAACATAGTCTTTCCGGACCTGTCAAAGGTCATGGAGCAGATGACCGGAACGTGATACTGTTTCGCGGTTTCTGCCGCGATCCGCATCATTTCCACGTCCATGAAGGTCTCCAGGCTGATCAGATCCGGCCCCTCCTCCATACCGGCGCGGATCATTTCATCAAAGATCTCCCGGCACTCATCCTCCTCCAGGTCCCCGTAAGGTTCCAGGAACATGGACAGCGGCCCGATATCCAGGCTGCATTTGCAGTCCGTTCCCTTCAGCGCTTCCCTGGTGATCCGGACGCCTGCCCGGACCGTCTCCTCTGTGGAATAACCCGGGAAGTGCGCGATCTCCTGGCGGTTCGCGCTGAACGTATTTGTCTGGATGATCCCGGATCCGGCCTCCAGATATTCCCGGACAAGCTCGCTTACGATCTCCGGATGATCAATATTATATTTCCATACCGGCTCCTTTGGAAAGCCGCGTTTTTCCGCTTTTTCCCACAAACAGGTGCCCGCGGCCCCGTCCAGTAAAACGATCCTGCTCATTTCAGGCCTCCACGATCTTCTGAAGTACATCCACCATCCGGTTCATATCATCGATACTGACGAATTCATGCACGCCATGGCAGTTTTCTCCGCCGGTGGAAAGATTCGGGCAGGGCAGCCCCATGAAAGACAGCCGGGCACCGTCCGTGCCTCCGCGGATCGCCACGGCCTTCGGCTCCACGCCCTGGGAATGGAAGGCGTTCTCGATCCGTTCCAGGATCTCCGGATGCGGAAGCACCATTTCCTTCATGTTATAATAGCTGTCCCGGAGCAGAAGCTCCACCGTGCCTTCGCCGTATACCCCGTTCAGATAAGAGCAGAGCCGTTCGGCGAATTTCTTCCTGTTTTCAAATATTTCTCTGTCATGATCGCGGATGATCATACTGATCTTCACTTCCGTTTCATTGCCGGAGATCCCGTTCACATGATAAAAGCCCTCATACTGCTCCGTATGGGACGGAGTCTCGGCAGGCGGCAGCATGGAGATCAGCTCATTCGCGATCAGGACGGCGTTTTTCATCTTATTCTTCGCGCTGCCGGGATGAATGCTGATGCCGTGCACGATGATCTTCGCGTTCGCGGCATTGAAATTCTCATATTCATATTCGCCAATGGTCCCGCCGTCCACCGTATAACCGAAATCCGCGCCGAAATCGTCCACACGGAAGAAATCCGCGCCTTCCCCGATCTCCTCATCCGGGGTGAAACAGAAGGCTACTTTTCCGTGGCGGATCGCGGGATCCCCAAGGAGCCGTTCGCAGAGCGTCATGATCTCCGCGACTCCGGCTTTGTCATCGCCGCCCAAAAGCGTGGTGCCGTCCGTCACGATCAGTTCGTGCCCGATATAATTCTTCAGATTCGGAAATACGGAAGCTTTGATGGATACCGTATCCGAAAGCGGGATGTCCCCGCCTTCGTACCGGACCCGGCGGGGCTTTATGTCCGCGCCGGATACCGCGTCCGAAGTATCCATATGCGCGATCAGGCCGATCACCGGCGCGTCTTCGGCGCCGGGGCTGGCAGGTACATATCCGTATACATAACCGTACTCATCCAGCTGTACATTCTGAAGTCCCAGCGTTTCCATCTCATCCCTCAGCACTGACGCGAGCACCAGCTCCTTATCCGAACTCGGGTGCGTACCGGAGTCCTCGCAGGATGTAGTCTCATAGGATACATATTTCAAAAATCTTTCTTCAACCTTCATAGTCCCTCTTTCTCCGAAGTTCCTTCTCCGGACAGTTCGCGATATTGA
This sequence comes from uncultured Eubacteriales bacterium, assembly GCA_902803485.1. Classification (GTDB taxonomy): domain Bacteria; phylum Bacillota; class Clostridia; order Lachnospirales; family Lachnospiraceae; genus UBA1267. Next base: position 2,387 of record CADCQD010000291.1, read on the forward strand.
TCCCGGGTCAGACGTAATCAAGTATCCCGCGGACGGTCTCCGCAATATATGTGGCGCCGGCCTGCTCCAGTTCCTCCCTGCTGCCGTATCCGTAAAGCACGCCGATGCTGCGGATCCCTGCGGCCTTCGCGCCAAGGATATCATGTTCACGGTCACCGATCATCACGCAGGAATCCAGGTCCGTGATCTTCAGTTCGTCCAGTGCGTACTGAATGATCTCCGGCTTCGTTACCTTCTTTTCATTCATGGTGGCGCAGGAGAAAAAATCGAAATACTCATAAAGTCCGAAATGCTTCATGATCTCGATCGAAAACTCATCCGGCTTCGACGTCGCGAGGATCAGCCTCCTTCCGTTCTCCTTCAGTGTCTGAAGAAGCTCCGGAACCCCGGGATACACTTCATTTTCATAGATCCCGCGGGGCCGGAAATACTCCCGGTACTCATCGATCGCCCTCACCGCGTCCTCTTCAGAAAAGCCGTAATATTTCATAAAGGAATCCTTCAGGGGCGGTCCGATAAAAGCGTACAGTTCCCGCCGGTCTGCGACTTCGATCTGATGCTTTCTCAAAGCGTGCATCACGGAATTCGTGATCCCGAGCCCGGGGTCTGTCAGCGTCCCGTCCAGGTCGAATAATATATTCTGAAACATCTGAAAACCTCCGTAACAGCTTGTTCCATCCTATCACCGGGACCGTATAAAAGTCAAGGGCTTGCGGAATTCCGAAAATTGTGCAAAGATATGTATCAGGAAACAGACTGCTGAAGAAACGCAGAATAAAAAGAATACAAGGAGACCGGTTATGAAAGCAGATGAACTGGAAATCAGGGAATGGATCGCTGCGCACCGCGATGATATGGTGCGGGACCTGATGGACTGGGTACGGATCCCCTCCGTGTCCCGGGCGGATCTTTGTGATCCTGAAAAGAAAGCGCCTTATGGCCCGGAATGCCGCCGCATGCTGGATCACGCCCTCGCAAGGCTGTCCGCGGAAGGATTCCGTACAGAAGATCATGACGGCTACTGCGGCTCTGCCTGGTATGGCGACGCGCCGGAAGAACTGGGGTTCGCCGCGCATCTGGACGTGGTCCCGGAGGGTTTCGGCTGGATCTACGCCCCGTATGAACCTGTGGAAAAAGACGGCTTCATCATCGGTCGCGGATGTGATGATAATAAGTCCTCCGCCATCATTGGTCTGTATCTGATGAAGTACCTGAAAGAGCATCAGATCCGGATGAAAAAAAGCTTCCGTCTTATGATGGGCTGCGCGGAAGAGACCGGTATGGCGGACTTCCGCCACTACCTCGCGTCCGGCGGGCAGGTTCCGGAATTCTCCATCATCGCGGATGGCGGCTTCCCGGTCTGCTGCGCGCAGAAGGGCGGCTGGAACATGGACATTTCGATTCCCGCGGGAAAGGATATCCTCGATTTCTCTGCCGGCAACGTCCGCAATGCCATTCCGGACCGGGCGGAAATGGTCCTGAATCTTTCCTGTGAGGACGCGCTTTCAGCGCTGAAGGATCTTGAAAAGCTGGAGATCATCCCGGATGACCGGGGCGTCCGCGTCATTTCCCATGGAAAAGGCGGCCACGCGGCACATCCCGAGGATTCCGACAATGCGGTCCTGGTGCTCGCGAACGCGCTGATCCGGTCAGGTCTTGCGGAACGTCTTGATCTTTCCGGTATTTCCTTTATCGCGGAGACCTTCCGTACTCCCTACGGCGACGGTATGGGCTTCGCGTGTAAAGACGAGATCAGCGGATATCTCACGTCAAATATCGGCGTGGTCCGTTTCGAAGCCGGAACGATCCGCGCGCTTCTGGATATCCGTTATCCGGTCTCCGCGCCGATCATGGAAATGACAGACGCTTTCCGGGCATATCTTTCGGAGCATAAGGTCATTGTCAATGATCTGGACATCGAAAAGCCTTTCTACATCGATCCGGAAACGCCCATCGTAAAGACCTTCCAGAAGATCTACCTGGACGTTACCGGTGATGACACGGCGCCTTACAGTATGGGCGGAGGCACCTACAGCCGGGTGATCCCGAACGGCATCACTTTTGGCGGCGGATTACAGGCGCCCCGGCCGGACTTCCTTCCGGAAGGCCACGGATCCTGCCACGGGCCGGACGAAGTCAAACACATTGATACCTGGCTCCGGGCATTTGAGATCTATCTGAAGTGCATTCTGGAATTATGCGCATAACAATGCTTATACCGTCGCGATTTTGATCAGGTTCGTATTTCCCGAAGTCCCGTTGATCATGCCGCCGGTCATGACGATATTGTCGCCTTTCTTCAGGTGCAGCATGTCCGATACGGTCTTCTGGGCAAAATAGAACAATACATCCGTAGAATCAAAACGTTCACACAAAACCGGCGTAACGCCCCAGGAAAGGGCGAGGCGCCGGTAGCTTTTTTCATTGGTCGTAATGCCGATGATATCTACCGGGCACCGGAATCTGGAAACCATCCGGACAGTGATGCCGGAAATGGAGCAGACCGCGATGGCTTTTGCTCCGACGTCAATAGCCATGCCGCAGACTGCGTGTGAAATGCAGTCCACGTTATTCTTCATACGGAATGAATTATTATAGAAACGTTCCGCGTACGGGATCTCCGCTTCAGTCGCTTCCGCGATGGACGCCATCATCCGCACCGCCTGTTCGGGGTATTTTCCTGCCGCCGTTTCACCGGACAGCATGACCGCGGACGAACCGTCATAGACCGCGTTCGCAACGTCTGATACCTCAGCCCTGGTAGGCCTGGGAGAACTGATCATGGATTCCAGCATTTCAGTCGCCGTGATCACACGCTTTCCCAGAAGCCTGCATTTTGTGATCAGGCTCTTCTGAACCGCAGGCAGCCGTTCCGGCGCGATCTCTACGCCCATGTCGCCGCGGCCGATCATGATCCCTGAGCACTGCTCGCAGATCTCGTCAATATGATCGATCCCGGGCTGGTTCTCGATCTTCGCGATCAGTTCAATGTCCGGCGCGCCGTGCGCGCTTAAGAATTCATGCACTGCCTTAAGATCCTCCGCCCTGGACACAAAGGAGCAGGCGATGAAATCCACGCCCTCTTCTATTCCGAAAAGCAGGTCTTCCTTATCCTGCTCACTTAAGAATTCCGTACTCATGATCTTTCCGGGGAAGTTCATGCTCTTCCTGTCTGACAGAACACCTTCTGTCAGCGTCTCGCAGACCACGTCTTCTCCCTGGATCTCTTTCACCAGGAAATCCATAAGTCCATTGGCTACCAGGATGTGATCCCCCGGAGCCACGTCTTTTGAAAGGCCTTCGAAGCTGACCGAAACACCTTCCTGGTTTCCCAGTGCGTCACCCGCCCGGAATACAAACCGGTCGCCCGGTTTCAGGCTGACCCTGCCGTTTTCAAAAGTGCGGATCCTGAACTCCGGGCCCTTCGTATCCAGAAGGATCGCCACCGGCAGCTGGAGCCTGCCGCTGACTTCGCGTATAATATCGATACGTTTCTTATGTTCTTCATGCGACCCGTGCGAAAAATTCAGTCTTGCTACATTCATGCCTGCACGGCACAGTTTTTCGATCATCTCCGGGCTTTCACTGGCCGGTCCAATCGTACAGACGATTTTTGTTTTTCTCATGAATGGATCCTCCCTTACTTCCGGGTCTTCCGGTCTTTCTGATATTATAACATGAGATCTCTGATCCTTCCAATGGTTTTGCGGTCCCCGTAGGCGCTCTTGCGGCAGTTATGAAACTGTGTTATATTATAGACATTCAGTTATACTGCGGAAACTGAACGATCCAAGGAGGTGATTTCATGATAGAAAAGTATGATTTTCCGGGCGCCCGGGTATATGAAGATACCTTTTTCCGTGCCGATGAAGTGCGTCCCAATGTATTTAAGATCTCCCAGCCCTGGTTCAGGGAAGGCGAGCTCACTGTTTTCTGTTTCCTGATCCTCGGAGAAAGATCCGCGCTGGTCTATGATTCCATGTTCGGCTACGGCAATCTCCGCAAGTTCTGCGAGACGATCACGGATCTCCCGCTGATCCTGGTGGATTCCCATTTCCACGGCGATCATGCTGCCGGCAACTTTGACTTTGATTCCTGCTACATCCATCCCTATGATATGGCCGGCATTTACAGAAGCTTCGCAAAGTCCAGGGAAGATCTCCTGGCCCGGGCAAAGGCAACCGCCGTTCCCGAATTTGCGGATAAGATCACGCTGGATGATATCTGCTATCCGAAGCCGATGAAGACCTATCCTATTTACGACGGAGACATCTTCGATCTGGGCGGCCGCCGGCTGGAGGTCATCCATGTGGGCGGACATTCTCCCGGTTCCATCATGCTCCTGGACCACGAGAACCATATCGGCTTCTCCGGAGATACCTGCAACAATGATACCATCGTCCGCGGCTTCCCCGGAGATCCCATCGAGGTCTATCTTCAGGGCATGCGGCACCTGGCGGAACACACCGCGGATATCGAGACGCTTTTCGGCGGTCACGAAGACTTCCCGGCCACAATCATCGGCGAGATGATCGAGCTTCTTGAAAAGGTCGTGGCAGGGACAGATGACCGCGCAGAGTATACGGTGCCCTTCCCTCCGGGATCCCAGTCCACCGTCTATTTCGGCGCGGCAATGAAGAGCTTCTACCGCCGCGTGGACGGGAAAGACGCCAACGTCCAGTATGACCCGGATTATATTAAAAAAGAAGACCGGGGTCCCAGGATCCTGGATGGTACGGAGCCCGGCGCGTATCATGGTTCCGTCTGGATCTGATCCCGGGGACCGGTCCTGGGATCCGCCCTTTCACAAAAAAGCCGTCGGCGGGAATAAAAAAAGAAGGTGCAGCCGCACCTTCTTTTTTTATTCCCTCACGCCAGTACATTCTCATGTTTCAGGATCAGAACACCGCCCAGAGCACATGCGGCAAGTCCTGTAAATATCCCTCCCAAAGCAGCCGTTAAGGTAAGCATAAACACCAGCCGGATCACTTCAAAGAAGACCACGACGGCCGCAGTAACCGCAAGGCCTTTCTTTAATGATACAAAAGAACCCCGGAATACATAGCAGACCGTAAAAACCAGCGTCCAGGCCAGGGTGAACTCGCACCCGTAATTATATACGATCCCAAGGAGGCCCTGCTTAAGGAGCGCCGCGTGTTTCTGTCCGTACAAAGCGCCTGCCAGGGCATCCGAATGCCCCACTGCGTAAACTGCCAGGCAAAGGAGCAGTGAAAACGCGATATTCAGGCTCCAGAATAAATTGTCCTTTCTGCTCATATCCACGATCTTCATATGCTGCTTCCTTTCTTCCATGTACTTGTTTCCAGATGATCTATCGCGAATTCAAGACAGATCTGTATGATCTCATTCCGGTTCCGGCCGGTCTGTTCCGCTGCCTGGTCAAGACTCTCGATCATTTCTTTCGGCAGCCTTGCGGAAACCACCGAAGTGATCCCCTGATAACGTTTAGGAGGAATGACCAGTTTTTTTACCGCCATACGCGCCGTATATCCTCTCGAAATGATGACTTGTTTGTTTACTTTCGTATACTATTGTATACTATTGTGTTTCATTTGTCAATGTTTTTACGGTTGGATTTCCAGTTTTTTGTGCCTTCCGGATATGATTATGCAAGGAAAACTGAAGGTTTTTTGCAATTCCCTGAGGTTTATACTGTTCATTGAGCATCAAAAAAGACGGCCGTACTAAAAGGAAGTACGTCCGTCCATTTTTGACGAATCATTCTCGAAATGAATCAGCAGATGATATTGCGATACCACAGCTGGCGGAGCTGCAAGTTTAATGTAGTCCTCCATAGTGCCAGGAGAACCGTCCCCCTGGCTATGTGTATCCCCGGGAAATACGAAAAGCAGAGGATCCCGAGGCCAAAGTTCATAAAATATAACCAGAAATCCCCGGGGATTTGTTTCTATATCAAATCCCCGGGGACCAAGCCATGACTTATCAAATATATTTGTGATGAAATACCCCTGAAAACAAGTATAATATCATATTCCCGGGGATGTGCTTCATCAACCACAAAGCATAATTCTGAAGCCAGCCTTAGCCGCAGTGGAAAAACGAGGCGGGCCTCAACCATAGAGAGCAATTCCAAAGCCAGGAGAAGCCAGGAGAACCGTCCCCATGGCCTCCCCATGGCTTTATTCTCTTTTATTTTCCAGTTCCTGTACGATTTCCGCGTACCGGTCTTCATCCAGCTTATAGTACCTGATGTAGAGGAAATAAGACGCCAGGAGCATGATGAGGGGCAGGATCGTCATAAAGAGAAGCATGCCGCTGGTCTGTCCCTGCTCTACCATGCCGATAACTTTGTCGATCTCCGCGTTCTTCACTTCCGTCGTGATCAGGTTCTGATTCGCCTTCTGTTCAAAGCCCGCGATCTGGTTCGTGTAGTCCGTTACCCGGAACAGAAGATAGCACAGAGACGTGATCACTACGACGATCGCGCTGCCCAGCTTCGTAATGAACGGCCGGATGGAGGTGATGATGCCTTCGTCTCTGCGGCCCTTCGTCAGTTCATTGTATTCTACGGTATTGAAGATCGAGATCATCATGATCAGGTAGAAACCGTACATACCGAAGGCAGACAGCATATAGCCGATGGTCAGCACCCAGAAGGCGATCATATTCGCGGGAAGGACCAGTCCGGAAAGGATCATCAGAAGGTATCCGCCTGCCGCGATAAAGCAGAGGATCTTCATGAATTCTTTCCGCTTCAGTTTCCGGGAGATCGCGGGATAGAACAGCATCAGAAATGCCGTAGCCGCCACGCCCACGGTGGAGAACAGGGAATAAAGGCCTCCTTCATAACCGTAACGGAAGTAGACGTAGTTCGCGCCGATACCGCCGATCACGACTGCGTTGCCCACCTGCTGCAAAAGGAAGATCAGCACCATCCAGCGCAGCTGGTCATTTCCGAAAATGGTATTGACGATCAGCTTGAAAGAGATCTTTTCCGCGGGCTTCTCCATGTCGTCCCGGTTCTCCCGGACGCCCAGGAGCGTGAACAGGATAAATAACGGCGCGAGAATCGCGATGATCAGAGCGATCACTCCGTACGCGGTGCCCGCGTTACCGCCGATCTGCATGCTGCCGGCAGTAAACATCGGGATCAGCATGCCCGCCAGCGTGCCGCCGATACCCGCAAACAATGTGGTACGGGAGGTGAACTGGTTTCTGGAGTCACCGGATCTGGAAAGCGCCGGCACCATGCCCCAGTATGCGATGTCGTTCATGGTATAGGTAATGCTGTACATGAAGTAGATCACGCCGAAGAAAACCACGAAGGACCATCCGGTGAGTTTCGAATTGAATGCCAGATACAGCACTACGGAAGTGGATACCACGCCCGCGAGCAGCCAGGGCTTGAATTTGCCCCATTTGGTCCGGGTGCGTTCAATGATATTTCCCATGATGGGATCATTGAAGGCGTCAAAGATACGTGCCGCCACCATGATGGCCGTGATGGCTACGATCTGGCTGTCCGACAGTTCCTTTGTGTACAGCACGTAGAGATAAATGAAGCTGGTGAACATATTGTAGACCATATCCCGTCCGACGGTACCCAGAGGATAGAACAACAGGTTCTTTTTTTTGATCTTCGGATCCTCCACGTCAACGTGTTCGACCCGGATCTTGCTTTCTGATGACATTTCCATTCTCCTAACTTTCCGGTTTTACCGGTTGATAAATAAATCATACACAATATAGATGGAAATGTCAAAATATAGTACAATAAAAGTATATCAAGCATGTACGGGAGGCATGACATGGGTATTACAAAGTTTGCGCTGAAATTCGCGGCGCCGGTTCCAAAACCGGATCAGTACAGCCGTTACCTCTTTGTGGGACCGCATCCGGACGATATCGAGATCGGTGCCGGGGCCTCCGCCGCTGCCCTTGCCGCCAGGGGAAAGGACATCTGCTTCCTGATCTGTACCGACGGCCGGTACGGCGATGCCAATGCGCCTTACGGGATCAGCCGTGAAGAACTCATAGCGCTCCGGAAGGAAGAATCCCTGAAGTCCGCCGCGGCGCTGGGTGTTACAGACGTCCGGTTCCTGATGCTGTCCGACGGCGGGTTTTATTCTGAAGAAGAACTGCTGCGCGGAATCGCGGCCGTGATCTCTGATTTCCGGCCGGACATCATCTTCGCCCCGGATCCTTTTGTCAGCTCCGAGTGCCACGTCGACCATCTGAATACCGGGCGCGCGGTGCAGAGGCTCGCGGTATCCGCGGGAAATCCGGGGATCATGGAAATGCTCGGCGCGTCCGCGGTCCCGGTGCAGGCGGCCGCCTTTTATATGACGGCAAAACCAAATGCCTACATCAATACCTCAGGATACCTGAAGACGCAGATCGACGCTGTTTTCCGGAACCATCTGAGCCAGTATCCGGAAGGATCGGAAGAGGCCTCTTCCATTCAGCTGTATCTGAAGCTCCGGGCAGCAGATTTCGGGATCCGTATCCTGAAGAAGTCCGCGGAAGGATTCCGCGTCCTGGGCGGCATCCATATGCACTGCCTGCCGGAAGCCGGGAAGTAACCGCGCCTCCGTTACTTTATGATCTCGACCACGCCTGAGACCGAATCCGTCTGAAGCGTCAGCAGTCCTCCGGCGAAATCAAATTCAGCCGCTTCCCCGCTGATCCTCACTTCCCGGACGCAGGAAAGTCCCGGCAGCTTCAGCCTGTTTACAGGAAGGCTTCCTTCCGTAAATGTGATCCGAAGGCTTTCCGCGTCCTCTTCCACGCTGCCCCAGGCCCTGCCCAGCGCGAAAAACGCGCGGAACCGGTCCCGGCCCGGCACTTTCTTCGGACAGAATCCGATGGTTTTTCCGGGCAGGTCAAAATACAGTCCCGTCATGACGGGCAGGAAGGAAAACGCGGCCATGGACCTGGCGTAATTGTTTCCGCACTCCATTTCGTTATACGGATTCCTCTTCTTTCCGTCATAACGGTCCCGGACCCCGCGGATCACCCGGACCGCTTCTTCATAAAATCCGTTTGCCAGAAGAAGACCCGCAAAGGAATATTCAAAGCCATGCATGGTCTCCTCGGTGTAAGGGGCCGGGATGGAAGGTTTCCGTACGCCCTCCGGATACGCGCAGATCACAGAACCCGCCTCATCATTCAGCACATAATTCCGCCAGGGATTATTATAATGGCGGAAGGTGGGGTGATAATTATACCGGAACATATTAAGAAGCGCAGTCCTTTTTTTCTCCGGATCAAAGATCTCCGTAAGCCCGGAGATCGTCCCGTGCCACTCTCCCAGCATCTGATCGATGGCGCAGCCTTCTCCCATCTGATATTTGATCTCTCCGGTCTCCGTGTTCCAGTAGTCGTCCCAGAAGGAGATCTGCTGCACCGGGCCCTTCACGCTTTCAAAGCGCGTCAAAAGCTCCCGGTCCGCAAGGTCGATCTTCTGGATGAACCAGGAGCCGTTGAAAAGCTCCGTATTGGTATATGCTTTTCCTTTTTCGAAAAGTTCCCGGTACTCTGCCGCGCTTGTATATTCACCCAGATGATCCGCGATCCTTGCCGCCGCGTCCAGCGCCGCCAGGTACATGGACTCCAGCCAGGCGGAAGGCCCAAACAATTCCATATCCAGCGTATGATGCTGCCGTCCTTCCAGAACCCCGTCTCTGTTTTCATCCCAAAGGCATGGATTCTCCGGATCCCAGGCGAATTCCAGAGATCTCTTCGCAGCCGGCCAGAGCTTCCGGAGCCATTCATCATCTCCCGAGATCCGCCAGTCCCTGTACAGTTTAATGATGCCGCCCATCTGTCCATCCAGACACGGCATCTGATACGGCGCCTTGCGGCCCGGAGGCAGCTGCATCCGGAAGCGCATCGCGCCGTGTTCCTGCACATTCAGTGTATAATCCAGCGTACGCATCGACCGCTCCAGTTCCGGAAACAGAAAGCAAAGCGCATAGGCATAATTCCACACATGGGTACAGCTGCCTTCACAGGAACCGTCCACTTCCCGGGAGCCTTCCCATCCGTAGAAGGAACCGTCCTCAAGCCGTAAGACCGTGGGTGAATGCAGCACCGCCAAGGTACTTGCCGCAGCGTCAATGACCGCCGGGTCCAGCGTGGAATCCCACAGGACGTCATGGAAGTTCTTCGTCCTCCGGTACAGCATGTCAAAGTTCGAAAGGGCATAGGCACAGGAAGCGCGGGAATCCGGCCATACGGCCGCGTACCAGTTTTTCCACGTTACGTCCTTCCCTTCATCGTCCTTTAGAGGGTCCCAGTAATTATAATTATTCGGAATATTCCAGCTGAGCACGAATCTGAAGATCTTTTCCTCCTCCGGTTCCGCCTCCTCTGTCAGCGCCAGGGTGCAGGTATCGTATTTCCCGTCGCTGCCATAGCAGCGCTCCCGGAGCCCTCCTTCCAGGAAAAATTCCCGGTAAAACGTGGCAATGCCGTCCTGCCAGCCGCCCCGGTACCAGTCCGCTGCCCGGGTCACCTCCCCGCCTTCACCGGAAAGCGTCAGATCTCCGTACGCGGGATCTGTTTCCGGCACGCCTTGATACTTCATCCATATGCTTTTTCCATCCGGAAGAAGCAGATTCCGGCTGACCGGGAAAGGATTCCTGAAGCTGAAGGCCGCGGTGTATTTCTGCCTGACGGATGAAGTGTTCTTCAGGCGGATCTCAAAAAAGGCTGCCGGTATGGAGGAGTCGTACGTGTCCCCCGGGATCATCGGATTGAATACCCGGACCTCAGCGGTCCCCGGAAACGTCCTGTCGGAAAGGCGCAGGCATGCCAGCGGAAATTCCCCTTCAAATTCCCAGGTGTCGAAATGATCAAAGCCTGCCATGGTAGCCGCTTCCGGGCCGTATCCATAGCCCTGGAACTGGTAATAGTGCCCGTACTGTCCCATCAGGTCCTTCAGTTCATCGCCGTTCAGCACCTTCGCGAAGATGCCCTCCTCAGACTCCGCCCGTACCGCCAGATGGGAATATCCGTTGACGCTGCCCTTCGCGGGACGATTGAAGATCTCGATGTCCTTCAGCCTGCCGTTTCCCGCGAAACCGATGCAGCCGGTGCCGATCCCGCCCACAGGAAAAATGATCTCCTTTGTGTATTCTCCCTGAAACCGCATTTCATTCCTCCTTTTCCAAAAATCAGGCTCCTCCCGCCGCGTTCATGCAGCGTAAGGAGCCTGTCCGTTGATACTTACAGCGCTTTTATGATCGCCTCATACAAATCGTCAAAGGATTCCAGCGCCGGATATTCCGGGTGGTCCCTCCGGATCGCTTCCGTAGTCCGGAACAGAAAACCGGCCTTGGAAGCCTTGATCATTCCCAGATCATTGAAGCTGTCTCCCACGGCGATCGTATCAAAGCCGATGCTCTGAAGGGCTTTGACCGTACTGAGTTTGGAATTCGCGATCCGCATCCGGTGCTTCAGGATCTCGCCGTCCGGCGCCACCTCCAGGGAATTGCAGAAAAGCGGAGGCATTCCCAGTTTTTTAATGAGAGGCTTCGCAAATTCTTCAAAGGTATCTGAAAGGATCAGTACCTGCACCCGGTCCCGCAAGGCATCCAGGAATTCTCTGGCGCCGGGAAGCGGATCCACCCGGGAGATCACGTCCTGGATCTCCCTGAGTCCCAGGCCATGCTCCTTCAGAATGCTGATCCGCCACTTCATCAGCTTGTCATAATCCGGTTCATCCCGGGTCGTACGTCTCAGTTCCGGAATGCCGCTCTCTTCTGAAAAAGCGATCCAGATCTCCGGGGTCAGCACACCTTCCATATCCAAACAAACAATATTCATGAGTCAGCTCCTTGTCTTATTTCCAGTTAATTTTGCGAATATATCAGCGAAGATCGCGTCCCGGTCGATATGTGTGACACAGAGGATCGGCCTCCTGTTTTCGTCAAAGGAATAGGTATAGTCATATTCCGGAACAGGCGCCGCCGTGATCTCCTCTTCCATAAACCGGCCGTCGTCATTCAGAAGCCATGCCACCGTGCTGATATCCCAGATGGTCCTGCTCCAGGTCATATAAGGCGAAAAATGCTCCGCTTCCTGGATCGTATTCCGGCTCAGATAATCCGAGATCGGATTCCTGTTCCTGAGCCACCATTCAAGCTCCGGTTTCGTCGTCCTCAGATCTTCCACCACGCCCCTGCAGGGAAGCTGCACCAGGGCCGCTTCCGCGTTAAAGATGATCCTGGCCGCGGCGACGTCCTGCATCATATTAAACTCTTTCGTATCTTTACACCAGTAGGCGTTCCCGCCAAGCCAGACGATCACGATCCGGTCCGCGATCTCCGGTTTCATGAGCAGCGCAGACGCCACATTGGTGATCGCGCCGATGGCCAGGACATAAAGAGGCCGGTCCGCAGTGTACTGCATCGCCCGGTCCGCAAGATCTCTTGCCGCCGGAGAATCCACAGGGGTCTGTTCATCCGGAAGATAGCGGTCAGAACCCCGGAAGACACAGTCCGTAAGATCCTCCCGTCCATTCAGCGCCAGGACCTTCTTGATCTCGTCATAACTCTTTTCCATGCCGTCTCCGGGTCCTGTGGAATGGGAATTAAAAAACGGCGCCGCGTAAAAAGCCTTTACGTCAGCCTTTTCAGGAATGTGGACCAGATAAGAGATCGCGAACTGGTCATCGATCTCATTGAACGCGTCCGTATCAAGCACAACGTCCACCCGGCCTTCCGGGTGCCGCAGATTTTTTTCATACACAAAGCTCATGGGCTGTTTCCTCCTTGCTGCCTCCTGCCGTTAACGAAAAGTATTGTCATTATGATACCCCCTTTATGTTCATTTGGCAAGTGCTGATACCAGTCACATCCGCCGTGCGCGTAAGCTCCGGCGCCCGGTTCTCGGCCGGTCTTGACCCGGGGAGCCGCGCTTGCTATAATCCGGTTATAAAACCAGAATGGGGGAACACATATGAAGATCCGATTCTTAGGCACCGCGGCCGCGGAAGGTATCCCGGCCATGTTCTGCCACTGCGATAACTGTGAACGCGCGAGAAAGGCCGGCGGCAGAAATATCCGCACCCGCTTCCAGACGCTGATCGACGGAAAGCTGAATATCGATTTCCCGGCGGACGCCTATATGCATGAACTGGCATACGGACTGAACTACGCGGATATCCGGTATTATCTGTTTACGCACGTCCATGAGGATCATTATTATCCGCTGGATTTCAATTATATTTACCATGGGCTGGGGCACGTCGCGCCCGATCATCCCGGCTATGACGTGTACGGTTCAGAGGATATCCTTCCGGGGCTTCAGTCACTGGAGCATTCCGGGGATATGGATTATCTCCGTCTTCATACCCTCAGGCCTTATGAAACAGCGGATGTCGGCGGATACCAGGTCACTCCCCTCAGGTCCAACCACGGGACGCCGAATCCCTATTCCTATATCATCAGTGACGGAAGCCGGACGATCCTGTACCTGCACGACACCGGGATCCTGCCGGAAGCGTCTCTTTCCTATCTGCTGGATCACGGCCGGCACTTTGATCTGGTCAGCTATGACTGCACAGGAGGTAATTATGAACATCTGGATTATACCTCCCACCTGTGCTTCAGGGAGATCCGGGAATACACGCAGCTCTTTAAGGAAAAAGCACTGATCGATGACCATACCGTCCTGGTCCTGAACCATTTTTCACACAACAGCCCGGACGTCAACTATGACGACAGAAAAGTCTACGAAGACCTTGGCTACCTCATGGCCTATGACGGACTTGAACTGGAGCTTAGGTAACGTCTCCCGGATCAGCTGTCTCC
>CADCQD010000292.1 GCA_902803485.1 uncultured Eubacteriales bacterium
TCCAGAGAGATCCCGGGGCTGATCACACAATAGGCGACCCGCCGGATCACATCATCCGGAAGCTCGCCGAGGACGATCTCGGAGCCTTCCGGAAGCGCTTTTTTCAGCGCCTCCCGGTCCTTTTCCGTATTGCCGTCATAAAGGATCACGTGCGCTCCGGACTTTCCCAGAAGGCCCGCTGCCTGGATACCGGAGATCCCGGCACCCGCAACCAATACTGTCTGACACATAAAATCAACCTCTCTGAATTAGAAAAATGCCGCAATCGTAACGAAGGAAAGAAGCACGGTGACCACCGTGAACATCGCGACGATCCTCGTTTCGGAATAGCCCGAAAGTTCAAAGTGATGGTGGATCGGCGCCATCTTGAAGATCCGTTTTCCGTGGGTAAGCTTAAAATAGCCGACCTGCAGGATCACGGAGATGACTTCGATCAGATAGATCAGGCCGAACAGAAGAATAAACCATCCGGCGCGCAGCACCAGCGCGGTGCCGGCTACAAAACCGCCGATGGCCAGCGATCCGGTGTCGCCCATAAAGACTTTTGCCGGATAGGCATTGCTGATCAGAAAGCCCATCAGCGCGCCAAGGAACGCGAAAGAGACCACCGCGGTACCGCTTCCCACTCTGACGCTGATGAACGCCAGAAGCGCGGCGATCACACTGGTCACAGAGGCGCAGAGGCCGTCCAGTCCGTCCGTAAAGTTGGTACCGTTATCTGTGCCGAGGATCGCGATGAACGCGAAGGGGATATACAGCCAGCCCATGTCCCAGGTCCGGCCGTGGGTAAAGGGAATGACCACTTCTGACCCGATGGACGGATGCCGGTAGCACCAGAACACGAAAACGCCGGTAAATACCAGCTGGCACAAAAGCTTCTGCCAGGGTTTAAACCCCTCGGAACGCTTCTTCACGACCTTGATATAGTCATCAATGAATCCCGTCAGCGCAAACCCCAGCGTGAGCAAAAGCACCGGGAAGACCTCCGGGCAGAAAAACGAAAAGATCACGCAGGTAATGACTACAGCCGCAAGAAACGCGATCCCGCCCATGGTAGGCGTGCCCTGCTTCTTCAGGTGTTCCGGATTACCTTCTTCTCTGACCTGCTGGCCGAATTTCAGCTTTCTCAAAAACGGGATCAGCAGCGGGCAGAAAACAGCACTGAGAACAAAAGCGGCAAATGCGGGAAGAAACGTCAAAAAGTTATCCATAATCCTACTCTTTCATTTTCCATAATAGTTTATCATACATGATTTCCCCCGGCCTTTCAAGTCCTTTTCGGAATGAGGCCGGAGGCTTCCGTATCCCCTTACACACAACTGCAGCGGGGGACCCGGGCAAGGCCTCCCGCTGCCTGAATCAGTCTTCGGAAAGAGGCGTTTCCGAAGGCGGAGCTGCTTCATATCCGGAGGATGGACCATCCTGCGGTTCCACGTTCTTCTCTCCTGACGCGCTGTCTGAAAGTCCGGAGTAATCCAGAAGGCCGCTCCAGTCATAACTGTAAGCGTCAGGGTCCGATTCGGGATAAATATTGTAATATCTGTACAGGCTGCCGAATATTTCATGCGCAAGCTGCTGCGCCGGAAGGCTCATGGACTGGTCTTCCACATCCGGCTCGTCCACGACGACGTATACCAGGAATCTCGGATCATCCAGAGGCGCCGCGCCGATGAAGGAAACGATGTATTTCCCGGTTCCTCTGGGCAGCTTTTCCGCGGCTCCGGTCTTGCCTCCCATCAGGTAACCGGTTTCTCCCGCGGTGCTTGCCGTACCTTTTTCCACAACGTACAGCAGGCATTCCTTCATGTATTCCGAAGTTTCCTCGGAGATGGTGCGGCGCACCAGCTGAGGTTCGGTCTGCGCCCGCAGATTCCCGTCATTATCAATGACTCCTGTAACGATATGGGGCTCGTAATAATATCCCCCGTTCAGGATCGAGGCATAAGCGCAGGCCATCTGGAGCATCGTCACATTGAAGCCCTGTCCGAAGGAACAGGTGGCAAGTTCGGTCTCCCCCATGTTATTTTCATAATAGATCAGGTTTTTCGTGGCTGCCTCGCCCGGAAGATCGATGCCCGTCTTCTGCCCGAGGTTGAAGATCTCCTGATATTTCGTGAAGGCGGGAACGCCGATCTTTTCCGCGATCTGCACCAGGCACACGTTGCAGGAACGCGCCAGGGCGCTCATCGGATTCAGGGTCCCGCAGGGATCATCCATATGGCAGTGGATGATGTACCGGTCCACCTGGATCTCGCCGCTGCAGTTAAAGGTCATCTGATCCGTGATCAGGCCGTCTTCGATACCCGCGGCGACAGTCATGGTCTTGGCCGTGGACCCGGGTTCATAGGTCCCGCTGACCGCGTAATTCAGCTGCACCTGCTGAAGCAGAGCCTCCTGCTGTTCTTCCAGCGTCATCCCGTGGAGCTTTTCCTGCTGCCGCTCGCCTTTGAAGGCTTCCTGAAGGAGGAAGGTCTCCGCGGGATCCTTAAGCTCCTCCTCTGTGAAGAGTCCGGAAATATTCAGAGGATCATTCAGGTCGAAGGAGGTGTCGCTTTCCATCGCGATGATCTCTCCGTTGTTCGGATCCATCACCAGCACGTTCACGCGTTTCGCGCCGGTACTGTTCATAAACCGGCTGATGGCTTCCCTGCAGTATTCCGATACGTTCCGGTCAAGGGAAGTCAGAAGCGTTCCTCCGTCTTCCGGTTCCTTCACTTCTGATATAACGCTTCCGTCGTCCTCAATATAGCGGACCTGTCTGCCGTCCGTCCCTCGGAGGATATCGTTATACTCAAGTTCAAGACCCGTAACGCCCTGGCGCACGTCCCTTGTGGCAAAGCCGATCACCTTGCACATCAGATCCTTTTCAGGATAATCCCGCCGGTACTCTTCTTCAAACCAGACGCCGGCGATCTTTTCTATCCATTTATCCTCCGGGTACTCTTTATTATGCTTCTGGCGCGCGTCCGTATACTCTTTGACCGCGGCGGTCCAGGCGTCGTGGTCTTCCTCAGAAAGCACTTCATCGCCAAGGAACCGGATGTAGGAAGACTCGCTGTTCTCCCGGATACAGTTCACAAGTTCCGTCCGGTCCAGCGCCAGCACTTCCGTCAGGAGCTCCACGGTTTTCTCCGCGCTTCCCTTGTACAGTTTATCTGTCGCAAGCATGACCGAAGGATCCAGGATCAGGCGGTATACGCGCCGCGTACATGCAAGATAGGCGCCGTTCCTGTCCAGGATCTCTCCGGGCTTGGCTTGGATCACCGAGCCTGATCCTGTAGACAGGGCCAGCGCCTTTTTATTGTATTCACTTCCCTTTTGAGAAACGAGGATCACCGCCCGGATGATGCAGGCCGCAAGCAGCAGTCCGATAATGATCCAGGTGATGGCCAGCCGTTTCCCCGATATCGATTTCCTACTCATTCGGTATCACTCCGCGGAACTCCACGTGTTCTGTGTTTGTCCGCTGATAATATACGACCTGCTGGCTTTCCGGCGCCTGCATGCCCAGCTGGTTCACCGCGTAATCATATACTGCGGCATAATCTGTCTGCCGGTCGATCTTATCCATAAGAAGCGCGTTGTTTCTGACCAGCTCCTGATATTCCGTCTTATTCGCCTCAAGCTCCGTGCTGAGCTTGTATTTTCCGGAAAGCATGATCATGAACACCGCAAACAGCGTAGCGACCGCAAGAAGCGCTGCCGCGAACAGTATAATGTGCTCCGCCGCGTATTCCTGCTGCTGCCGTCTCTCCCTGCGCTCTACAGCGCGGACTCTCCGGAGGAGTTCCTCACGGTATTCCTGTTCTTCTCTTTCCTGCCGCCTTCTGTCCGGCATGGTCCTTACCGCGGCGTTTCCGCGTACGGTATAATAATCTCCGGTACTGTAACGGTATCTTCTCTCCTGCTTAGCCATGACTCTCCTCCTTTCCTTGTTTTTCTTTATGATTCTTACCTTCAGGCTTTTTCAAATACCCGGAGCTTCGCGCTCTTTGCCCGGGGGTTCTCACTCAGTTCTTCTTCCGATGCCGTCAGGGGTTTTCCTGTTACCACTCTGCCGCGGCTCTTTCTTCCGCACATGCATACCGGGAAATCCGGCGGGCATATGCAGGGGTTCTCAGCAGTTCTGAAGGCCTGCTTCACGATCCTGTCCTCCAGGGAATGGAATGTGATCACGGCCATACGTCCTCCCGGGGAGAGCGTATCGATCATATCTGAAAGCGAAGCCTTCAGAACGTCCAGTTCTCTGTTCAATTCGATCCGTATCGCCTGAAATGTCTGTTTCGCGGGATGACCGCCTTTATTCCGGATCCGCGCGGGAATTGCCTGTCTGATGATCTCCGCGAGCTGCAGCGTGGTTTCTACAGGCGCCTCTTCCCTGGCCCGGACAATGTGCTTCGCGATGTTTTTCGCGAATGGATCCTCTCCGTAATCCCGGATCATCCGGTACAACTCTGTTTCCGTATATGTGTTAACGATATCCCTTGCCGTCTGTTCCCTGCTTCTGTCCATCCGCATATCCAGCGGCGCGTCCGTTCTGTAGGAGAACCCGCGTTCCGCGTCGTCAAACTGGTGCGACGATACGCCCAGATCCAGGAGGATCCCGTCCACCTTTTCGATCCCAAGGCTTTTCAGCACCTTTTTGAAATCCACGTAGTTCGCGTGAACCAGCGTCGCCCGGTCTCCGAACTCCGAAAGCCTTTCCGTCGCCGCCCGGATGGCATCTTCATCCTGGTCGATCCCGATCAGGCGCCCGGTCCCGGAAAGCCTGCGGAGGATCTCATGGGAATGGCCGCCGCCCCCCACCGTACCGTCCAGAAAGATCCCGCCGGGACGTATGTTCAGAAGATCCGCGGTTTCCT
Organism: uncultured Eubacteriales bacterium; assembly: GCA_902803485.1. Taxonomy (GTDB): domain Bacteria; phylum Bacillota; class Clostridia; order Lachnospirales; family Lachnospiraceae; genus UBA1267. Next base: position 4,863 of record CADCQD010000292.1, read on the forward strand.
CAAGCATGACGGATCTGTGAGAAAACTCCATCAATCCTCTGTCCTCCGTTACAGTTCGAATCCGTTCAGATCATATAAAAGATCCTCGGGCTTCGTCGCTTCGTTATATTCCTTCCAGAGATCTTCGTCCCAGACCTCCACATGATCATCCACACCTAACAGAACGATCTTTTTTTTCAGTCCGGCGTATTCCCTGAGGGGTCCGGGGATCAGGACCCTGCCCTGTCCGTCCGGTTCCATCTTTCTGCTGTTCGCGAAGTAAAACCTGCGGAGTCTTCTGGCGGCTTCATTGGTGATCTTCGGCAGTGTATCCAGTTTTTCCCGCAGCTTGTTGAAATCTTCCGCCGGGTACAGGGAAAGGCAGTTATCCACGTTCTGCGTAACATAGAATACACTGCCAAGGTCATCGCGCAGTTCGGCCGGGATGATCAGGCGGTTTTTCGCGTCAAGCGTATGACTGTATGTACCGTAAAACATACCCTTCCATCCTTTCCTGTGCTGCACGGTCCTCCACAAACTGGGATTCTAAACCACTATTTCAGTTACTGTGCTTATATAATACATCAAATTATCAAAAAATCAAGTCATTTTTCCCTAATTTTCTATAAATTATATGGGTGGAGCAAAGTGGAGTAAAAAAACAGCAAAACGCCTTCGGAAACGAAAAAAAGGATGGATTTTGTAATCAGCCTGCTGAAAAAAGCCAATTTTCTGTTGTTTTATAATGCTTCTTATGATATAATGGCCGAATGGATAGGAACGGCCCTGTTCCCCTCTTTAAACTGCGCGGCGCGCAGTCCGGGGCAGAGCCTCTTTAAAATACGCCGGCCACACGTGCCGGCTCGTAATACCTGAAGGATCAACCGGAAATGAAACTTGGAATCGTCGGATTACCGAATGTCGGAAAAAGCACACTGTTCAATTCACTCACCAAAGCAGGCGCGGAATCGCAGAACTACCCCTTCTGCACCATTGATCCGAACATCGGCATGGTACCTGTGCCTGACGGGCGGCTGAAGCTTCTGTCGGATTTTTACAATTCGAAAAAGATCACGCCGGCAGTTGTGGAATTTGTAGATATCGCGGGACTTGTAAAAGGAGCGTCCAAAGGAGAAGGGCTGGGCAACCAGTTCCTTGCGAATATCCGCGAGGTGGACGCGATCGTGCATGTGGTCCGCTGCTTTGAGGACCCGAACATTATTCATGTGGACGGCAGCGTAGATCCACTGAGAGATATCGAGACCATCACGCTGGAACTCATTTTCTCGGATCTCGAAGTCCTGGAAAAACGGATCGGCAGATCCCAGAAGGCCGCCATGTCGGATAAAGCGCTGATGAAGGAAGTCGCGGTCATGAAAGAACTGCGCGAGCTCCTCCTGGACGGAAACTGCGCGAAGACGTATGAAGCCGGGGATAAGGAAACTGAAGAATTCGTCCATTCCCTGAATCTTCTGACGGACAAGCCTGTGATCTACGCGGCAAATGTTTCCGAGGACGACATCGCGGATGACGGCGCCGGCAATGATATGGTCGCAAAAGTCCGCGAGTACGCTTCAGGAGAAGGAAGCGAGGTGTTCGTGATCTGCGCGAAGATCGAGGAAGATCTGGCGGAACTGGATGATGATGAAAAAATGATGTTCCTTCAGGACCTCGGCCTTCAGGAATCAGGCCTGGATAAACTGATCCGCGCCAGCTACTCTCTTCTGGGGCTGACCAGCTTCCTGACTGCAGGGGAAAAAGAGACCCGCGCCTGGACCATTAAGAAAGGGACGAAAGCGCCGCAGGCCGCCGGCAAGATCCATTCGGATTTCGAACGCGGCTTTATCAAAGCGGAAGTCGTCAATTACCAGGAGCTCCTGGACTGCGGTTCTTATGCCGCGGCGCGCGAAAAGGGGCTGGTCCGTATGGAAGGCAAGGATTACGTAGTGCAGGAAGGCGACGTCATGCTCTTCCGCTTTAATGTCTGATCGAAGGAGTTTTCTATGGCAAAGGAACAGGATCCGGATCTTTACGATGACGATGAGGTGACAGTCACACTGACTCTGGATGATGATTCAGAGCTGGAGTGCCGTGTGGTCTGTATTTTCCCGGAAGCGGACCCGAAATATATCGCGCTGCTTCCGATGGACGGCCCGGATGCCGAAAAGGGCGAGGTCTATCTTTATAAATACCTCGTCAGCGGCAGCGGCGAGCCGGAACTTGAGAATATTACGGATGACGAGGAATACGAACGCGCTTCTGACGCGTTTGACGAATATCTGGATTCAGCGGAGTTCGATGAACTGATGGATCCTGACGAGGGTGAGCTGTGATCCCGGGCATTCATTTATGAAGTGTTCAAATACAGCAGGATAACCAAAGGAGTGTTCATGCGTTTCAGAACAAGTGCAGTATACGCGATCATATTATTCGCCGCAGTTCTTGCGGTGCTTTTTGCAGGCCGGGTGTCCGCGGAAGAAACGGAAGAGATCACTGTCACGGTCAGGGAAGACCGTGCCGAGGACCCTTTGAATCTGGAAAAAGGAACCATTACGTCCAATTTCTTTCTGGGTGACCGCTCTCTTTCCGGCCTGACGCAGGAAGAAGCGCAGAATGTGGTCATAGATACGCTGAATAAACTCAGCGATACCAATTTTATCATGCAGTCCGCGTACCGTGATGATTTCCGTTACGGTGCCTTCGCGTCAGATCTGGGCATTACTTATGATCTGGAATCCGCAGTAAAGAGCGTGTCTTCCGCGGTCCAGGACGGAAGCCTTCTGGAGCGGTATATGAAGGCAAAGGATTATCAGCTGGAAAACCATGAAGTGGATACCGGTCTTTTCATGGATGAAGAAAAGATCATGGATTATTTCAACTACGTCCTGCCCTACTGGAACTGCGGACCGGAAAACGCTTATATTTCCTATGTCAACGGCAGCGTCGCGGTGACCCGCGGCAAGGTGGGCGTACAGTTTGATTTCACCAATGGATTCGATAAGATGTTCAGGGATATCCGTTCCCTGAATTATACGACCGGCGAGGATAATTCCTATTATATCCAGATCGATGAGACCCCCACGGATCCGGAGCTGACGTACGCAAAAGCCTGCGAACTGACCGTGATCGGCTCTTTTACCACGAATTTCGCGCCACCCACCACGGAAGCGCTGGCAAACCGCATGCAGAACGTCATGCTCAGCGCCGCCCACATGAACGGCCGTACCTACGCGCCGGGTGAAGAGGTCTCCGCGCTGAATATGTACGGGCCCGTCACAGAGGAAGAAGGCTATAAAATGGCCGGCACCTTTAATGAAGGCAATCATACCATGGAGATCGGCGGCGGCATCTGCCAGACCACCACAACGCTTTACAACGCGGTGCTTTTCGCGGAGCTTGCGGTCAATGCCAGGAGGAACCACTCCATGCTGGTGACCTATGTGGATCCTTCCAGGGACGCGATGGTCCATGCTGCCGGACATTCGGATTTCAAATTTACGAACAGTTCCTCGAACTATATCTGCATCGGCGCCTGGGTGGACCAGGCAAATTATACGCTGACGGTAACGATCTTCGGTCATGAGGATCACGCTCCCGACCATCAGGTCCGTTATGAGACCGAGATCCTGGAGATGACGCTTCCGGAGATCATCTGCGTGGACGATCCCACAAAAGCCCTTGGCTGGGACAATGTGGAGACCAAGGTCACGCTCCAGGGTACGGACGGACCCACCTGCGGCATCCGTTCCCAGCTCTGGAAGATCACCACGGATAACGGCGTGGAAACCAGGACACTGTTTACCGGGCCTGACAAGTACAACCCCAGCGGCGCGGTCTACGCGTGCGCCCCGGATGCCCGGGCTTATCCGAATACCAACGGCACACGCGAATCCGGTTTCATCAGTTTTAATCTGGTATTCCTGGACGGCACGCCTCTGGGAACCAACCCGGCACTCTGGACCGCGGATGAGCTGAATCAGTTCAATCAAAGGATGTGGCGTCTGTGCGCGCAAAAAGGCTACGAGTGGCCGGACGGTCCCGGCATTCCGGAGACCCAGCCGGCACCCGAACCGGAGCCGGAACCGGAAACACCTCCTGCGGAACAGCCCCCGGAGGAATGGACGCCTGAAGGTTGACGAAACATAAAAAACGAGGAAGGAGAACCTCTCCTTCCTCGTTTTTTATGTTTCGTTTTCTAATTGTTCCGGTTTACGCGATTCAGCCGCATCTCCTTCAGGAAGTCCTTCCCCTGATCCTTGATCCGGATCAGAGACGCGCGCAGCAAAAGAGGCAGGGTTTCCCGGGCTTCTCCCCGCGCGTTATCCTGAAACGCGTTTTTTTCATAGATCTCAGAGACCTCCCATAATCTTCTGCCCATCCGTTCTTTGTCCAGTTCATAATAGTGCAGATACGAAAGGTTCGGATTATAATAGGGGTCCTGAAAACTGACGAGAATGTCCCAGCGGGTGCTGAGCAGCGCCGATTCCGCGCCGAACCTCAGGAACTTCTGAGGAGTATTCTCGGATCCCCGCGACTTGGACTCGTAGTGATACAGCTTCACATTCGCGTCATATACGATCAGGTGGCCGGCGGCACGGATCTTCATGCAGAAATCCACGTCATTGAATGCCACTTCCAGCTGTTCATCCAGCCCGCCGACTTCTTCATAGACACTGCGCCGGACCAGAAGGCAGGCCGCTGTCACACAGGAGACGTCCTGGGTGGTTACGGAACGGCACATATAGCCCGGGTATTTGTCCGGCTTTCCTTTGAAGGGATGATCCGCGAGACCGCCGCCCCCCACGAGGACACCCGCGTGCTGTACGGTATTGTCATCGTATAAGAGCCGTACGCCTACAGCGCCGACTTCCGGACGCGACATATGTCCCAGCATCCGTTCAAAAGCGTCTTCCGTAATAAATTCCGTATCGTTATTCAGAAGCAGGATATACTCTCCATGGGAATCCCGGAAACCGAAATTATTGATCGCGGAGAAATTGAAACCCTTTTCCCAGCGGATCACCCGGACCTCGGGCATTTCCGTTTTCAGCCGTTCGTAGTATGCAAAGGTCTCCGCCTCAGTGCTGTTATTCTCGATCACAATGATCTCGAGATTCTGATAACTGCATTTATCCCGGATCGAACGGAGGCACTTGTCCAGGTCATCCGTATGATCCTTGTTCGGGATCAGCACGGAGACCAGCGGGGTCCCGGAAAGTTCATACTGGGTATCATACCAGCCGCCCACTGAAGTATACCCGGTATGCGCGTGATATCCCATCCTCTTCATATGGTCTTCGATCGCGCGCCTTCCGGCTTCCGCCGCGTACGACTTGTTTCCGTGCCCGCCGGACGTGGAACCGCCGGTGCTGCGCCAGTGATATAACGGCATGGGTACATGCGCGGTTTTCGCACCGTGCTCCATGCATCTCAGAATGAAATCATAGTCCTGGGCGCCGTTGTACGTATCGTTCCATCCGCCTGCAGCCTTCGCCAGTTCCGTCTTTACCACCAGGAAATGGCAGATATAATTATTCCTGAGCAGCAGGTCCGGATCGTAATCCGGCTTAAAATTCGGGTAGAAATAATAACAGGACCGGTCCTTGATCTTGTCCTCATCCGTATAGATCAGGGAGATCCCGGGATCTTCCTGAAGCTTAGCCGCCACTTCATACAGCGCGTTCCGTTCCAGTGTGTCGTCATGATCCAGAAGGGCGATGAATTCGCCGGACGCAAGCTTCAGCGCTTCGTTGGTATTCCCCGCGATGCCGTAATTTTCCGGAAGATCCGTGACCTTTACCCGTTCATCCATATCCGCGTACATCTGAAGGACCTGCGATGCTTCTTCAAAGGAAGGATCCGCGTTCACCAGGATCAGTTCAAAATTTGTATAGGTCTGGCGAAGCACTGAGGAGATCAGTTCTCTGAGATACCGGCCCGGCGTCCTGTACACAGGCACCAGAATGCTGAACTTCGGAGCATAGGAGAATTCATGCCTCTTCTGCTCTGCCAGTTCATACGGGTCTGCCCGCATCGCCCGGAAATACTTGCCGTAGCGGAAGTCATCCGTTTTCAGGAAATGATTCAGTACCCGGTCTGTTATGTAGCGGTTCTTTTCTTTCAGATCTCTGAGGCTCCGCTTCGCGTTTCTGGCCGCGGTGATCGCGCCGCCCACGTGTGCGGTAATCGAATCCACCGCTTTCCCGTCTTTGATCTCATTCGCGGTGATCGTGAGGATCTCATAGCCCTTGCAGGGGATCTCCATAAAGAAACCCAGGTCGCTTTTGGTCGGCTCGTCGAACATCGCGTAACCCACGTCAGGCCTGCAGCTCCAGGTTACCGTAAACGGAAGCTTCTTCCTGCCGTGGAATACCTGGAATCCGATCTCGCAGTCCGGACTGCTTCCTGCGGCCCATCCCACGACGTACAGTTTATTTTTCCTTACATATGTGGAATCAGTATAAAAAAACAACGGTCATCCTCCGGTCAGCGCGTTCCGGCAGCCTTTTCTGCCTTCCGCTGCTGTCTCTTCTTTTTCAGTTTCCCGAAAAAGGTGTGTTCCTTACGCCACGTGCTGACAAGCTCCCGGATCTCGATCAGCTTCACCGCATGGTCGATCTGAAAGTTTTCCGCGTTCATATGGAGGCGCGCAAAGGCGCGGTCCTCCGGCGCCAGCGTAAAGGAAAAGCCATAATCCCGGCTGGTGTTTTCCACGCCGCAGATCGCGGCGACCACATCCGGACGGGGGCTCATTTCCACCTGTACCGGGAGCTGCTGCTCCTTTTCATCCCGGAGCGTCACGATGAGCCGGTCGGAAAGTTCTTCCGGAACAGCCCAGCCGCGGCACAGGATCTTTTCCCCGTCAAAGCGTAATTCTTCAATATGGTAACGCATATCCGCCTCTCAATCCGAAAACCAGGAGCGTTTTCCGCTCAGATACCGGGACAGCCCGGTGGGTAAAAGATGGAAGATCCCTCCGAAAAGATCGCCGGAAAGCTCCAGAAGCATAAGGAACAGAAGTGCCGGAAGCGTCCAGAACCTGCCCTTCTTCATGAGCAGCTTTGCGGAAAAGGTAAACTTCGCAGTATAAAAGCCTGCCCTTGTCATCAGAATGACCGGGTGCCGGTGGCGCTTTTCATCCTTAAACGCGTACCTCCAGGAAAGGCCGAAGATCTGCGCGTAAGCGCGCATACCGGCAGCAAGGTCAAATGCCCTGTGGAATACCGCGGCAGGAGACGCGCTTTCAGGCTTCCTGACCACCGCCGTATCCGCCGCATAGAAAAGATCCCTGCCCAGGTAGAAGAGCTCAGCTGCAGGAACAGAAAAGGGATCCAGCGGAATTTCCGCTTCAAACCCTCCGGCTTCCCTGAGCGCTTCCCGTGTGATCATGACAGCGGAACCTCCGGTATAAAACTGAAGGAATCCTTTCCGGAACAGCGTATTTTTGGTACGCGTCTCCGGTACATCTGGATTCAGGAACGCCTGATACGCGTCCCGGATCCTGGTGCAGGCTTCCCCCGGCAGGGTCCGGGCAAACGCCATCGGCATTTCTTCGGAGACCGCGCCGGCAAGCCGTTCGATCAGGTCGTCCGGCACCTGAAGGACGTCTTCGTTCAGGAAAAGAAGGTCTTCTCCTGAGGAGGCGCGCACACCCAGGGTCAGCAGATATCCCTCCGCGTCAAAACGCGAGGAAACGATCTCTATATTGTCCTGTGAAGCCTGAAAACCGTCCGTTTCCGCACTGCATCCCGGCGCGCGGACAATGATCAGCCTTCCGGCCGGCACCGTCTGTTTCGCGAGGATTTCCGCGTAATAAGAAGCAGGTTTTCCGGGCTTTGTCGAAATAATAATGACATCCGTCATAGAAACTCCAGTACGGACATATTTTCTGTCCGGTAAGTAACAGCCATCCGGCATTACGCTTCCTTAAGGAACGCCTTATATGCCTTTTCCGCCTCGTAAATATCAGACTTGGAGCAGATCTCCCAGGGCGCGTGCATGGAAAGCACAGCCACGCCGCTGTCGATCACTTCCATTCCGTATTTCGCTGAAATATAAGCGATGGTTCCGCCGCCGCCCTGGTCCACCTTGCCCAGTTCCGCTGTCTGGAAACGGACGTGGTTCTTATCCATGATGTTTCTCACATGGGCGATGTACTCCGCGTTCGCGTCGTTGGAACCGCTCTTTCCTCCGCGGCCGGTAAACTTATTGAAGCAGACGCCGTAGCCGAAATAAGCGGAATTCTTCGGTTCCATCACAGAAGGATAAACAGGGTCAAATGCGGCGCTGACATCCGAAGAAAGCATCCGGGAACGGCTGAGGGCCCGGCGGACGGAAATATTCTCTTTGTCACCCATGGCGTACAGGATCTCCGCCACCGTATTCTCGAAGAAGAAGGACTGCGCGCCGGTGGCGCCTACAGAACCGATCTCCTCCTTGTCCGTCAGAAGGCACACGCCGGTCCTTCCCGAGGTGCCGGCTTCCAGCAGCGCCTTGAAGGAAGTAAACGCGCATACACGGTCGTCCTGTCCGTAGCCGATGACCATGCTTCTGTCCAGGCCGAAATCCCGTGCTCTTCCTGCAGGGACCACTTCAAGCTCCGCGGAAAGGAAATCTTCCTCGTCAACACCGTATTCGTCCCTGAAGAACTTCAGCATCTGCGCCTTCACCGCGTCTTTTTCTTCGCCCTGAAGAGGCCTGCTCCCGATCATCAGGTTCAGGTCCTCCCCTTCCACAACGACAGACGCGCCTTTTTTCATCTGATCCTGGGAAAGATGGATCAGAAGATCCGTAATGCCAAGTACAGGATCGTCCTCGCCGTCGCCGACCGCGACGTCCACCACAGTACCGTCCTTCTTAACGATCACGCCGTAAAGAGCCATCGGAAGAGCGACCCACTGGTATTTTTTGATGCCTCCGTAATAATGCGTATCCAGATACGCGAATTCCTTTTCCTCATAGAGCGGCACCTGCTTGATATCCAGGCGGGGCGAATCGATATGCGCGCCAAGGATGTTCATTCCCGCGCTCAAAGGCTCCGTTCCGATATTGAAAAGCGCCATGGTCTTCTTCATATGGACCGCGTACAGTTTGTCCCCGGGCCGGATCTCTTCTTTGTTCAGGATCACTTCCGAAAGATTCCGGTATCCCGCGTCTTCCGCAAGACGGGTCAGTTCAGATACGCAGCGCCGTTCGGTCTTCGCCGTGGTAATGAACTCCTTATACTCGCTGTTCAGTTTTTCCAGTTCCTTCAGGTCTTTGGACTTATAGCCGGTCCAGGCATTTTTCTTTTCCATGATCAGATCTCCCTTGTTTCATATCTGAGCCACCATCTTTCCGCGTCAGGAAGATGCGGCGCCAGTGTTTCATACACCATCCGGTGGTAATCATTCAGCATTTTCCGTTCATCTCTGGACAAAAGCTCCGGGTCCACCGCGGTAAGGTCAAACGGGCAGTACGTCACGGTTTCAAAGCTCATGAACTGGCCGTACTCGTTCTTTTCATCCTTCCTGGTGATCAGCTCGTTTTCATGCCGGATACCGAACCGGCCTTCAAAGTAAACGCCGGGCTCATCCGTCGTGACCATGCCCTCCTGGAGGACGGCGCTGTCATTGCGTTCCGGGACGACGCGGTATCTGAAGCCGTTAGGGCCTTCATGCACATTGAGAAGATATCCCACGCCGTGCCCGGTACCGCACCGGTAATCGATCCCCA
>CADCQD010000293.1 GCA_902803485.1 uncultured Eubacteriales bacterium
AATACTTCAGGAATATCCGGAGAATCAGCGCGCGGTACTCAGAACCAGACCTCAGGATGCCAGATTCCTCTATCACGGAAGCCCCGAATGGCTCCGTGAAGCGTTTATCAATATTCTGGATAACGCAGAAAAATATGGCTCCGGAAGTCAGCTGCCGGAACTTATGCTGGAAGAATTACCCGAAGAGTACCGGATCACACTCAGAGACTACGGTCCCGGTTTCTCAGAAGAAGACCTCCCGCACCTGTTTGACCGTTTCTACCGGACACAGGAGCTGGTGAAAGGACACGTCGGACTGGGACTGAACCTCACGAAGCTGATCATCGAAGGACATAAGGGTACGATCCATGCAGAGAATCATCCGGAAGGCGGCGCACTGTTTACGATCCTGCTGCCAAGACTTGAGCTGATGAAGTTTTAAATCTTATCGAACTTTGCAGATCGGTTTCATATATTCCGTGTTTTCTGCGTCTTCGATATAGTACTGCAGAAACCGGCGGTAAATTCTGAGTGTTTGAGATCCTTCACCGGACACATTGTCCGAGAAATCCTTCTCCCCTTCCTTGATCAGCCGTACCTCTCCCACGGTTTTTCCTGATTTCAGTATATCCAGATCATTCAGTGCCGCGTAGGTCTTCCCGTGAAGGAAAACAAAGAAAGACGCTTCAGATACAGGATACCGTTTCTTTTTGTACATCACATAGTTTGACGTGCTGCCCCTGGACGCAGTCTGCATCGCCTTAGCCTGCATTCCGCTCGTCTGGTTATTATAAAAATTCGGCTCATAATTTGGCATTTCAGTTTCCTCCCGGTCAAGAACTCTTCTTATAACTGTCCTGAAAATACTTGTTCTAATCTATTTTATATTGTATTATGATGCTCTTTTATTTTCAATGTCTGAAATGCAGCATAAGGATGCATTTTCCCATAATTTGTCTAAATTACGGTGCGTTAATCTGTATATATCACTGTCTGATTATGAAATATTGTCTTTTTTACTGTTCTAATATATACTGGAAACAGACTCGGCAGTTTCCATGCCGGGCGCTTCGGGAAACTCCTTTTGTGCGCCCGGTTCCGAACCGCTCAAAAAGAGCGGGCGGCAATGCCGTTTTTAATCAGAGAAAGAGGATGCGGTAAGGTATAGTAAAAAGAGGAACGGCGGGCTTATTATGAAACCATACTGAGCTATGAGGAGGGCATTTCCGCTGAGGACAAGGAAGCCCTGATCCGGATCCTGGCAGGAGACCTGGATCCGGAGACGGTTCCGGACGATCAGCTGCAAAGAATCATCCGGTTCCGCTGTACTTACTATGACGTTGAAGACGGCACGTACGACCTTTCCACCCTCCCGCACGAGGATCTTGCTTTGCTGGCAAAAACCACTATGCTCGGCAGTGCACCGGATGAGATCCGCCGGATGATGGCGGAGAAAGAGGAAAACCGGGTGCTTTTTTTCATCGGCGATGACCCGGTCATCTGGGCAAATTATTCGAATAAAAGAGTACAGCCGGACCACGCTACATGCATTATCGGCTGGGACGATACCTTCCCGGCTTCCGCCTTCCCCGAAGGTCACCGGCCGCCGGCGGACGGTGCCTGGATCTGCCGGAGAGCCTGCTGCTGCCGGCCGGGGCCCGCATCGCCATCACCGTGCTGCAGCGCGTGCCCGCCGGCGGCAATGTGAAATATGCCCTGGTGAACACCTCCAGCCAGAAAGAAAACGCACCGCTGCCCCACACCCGCTGGTACGTCAGTGTGGTCAATCCCGGTGAAAGCTACGTCAGTTTTGAGGAAGGCCGGTGGCTGGACTGGCGGACTGTTCTCGACAATATTTCCGGGGACGGGAACCGGACCTGTATCGCTTACGACAATCTGCCCGTAAAAGGATACGTTTATTCTCAAAGTGAGATTATGACGCTCCACGACCTGGACACCAGGATCCCCACAGCCGCCGGCGAAGCCGCCATCTGTCCGGACTGCGGCTATATCCTCGAAATCCCCGAACCATAATCATAATATATGCGAAGCAATGAACGGCGAGATGAACTGATATTTACGAACAGAAAGGTGGAACGAACATGAAGAGAATTATCAGCCTGATTATTGCCCTGTGCCTGCTGACATCGTGCGTTTATATAAGCGAGCAAAACAAGACCCCGGAAGGAAAGCCATGGATCAATTCCAATCTGCTGAGCAACCTGCCGGCGGAGCGGCCGGCGCCGGAAGACGGCTTCGACATGTATGCCAACTATGACACATACAAGGAAGCGCTGGACAGCGGAAGCATGGTCACGCTCACGTCTCTGGATGAGGCGGAGATCGTCTCGCAGGAGCAGGTTCTTGACCTGTGCAGGAACATGGCGGCGGAATATGAGGAGGACGAGATCCTCAAGATCCTCTACGGCCTCATTACAGATTCGGAGAAGCGCAATGCGGACGGCATGGCGCCCCTGATGGCCAAAGTGGACCGGGTGAAGGCCGCTGAAACACTGGACGACCTGCTCGCTCTGATGCAGGAGGAAGGTTTCCTGCCCTGCGATTCCATTTTTACCGTCAGGGCTCAGCAGGCGTCTGACGATTCCGGTCAGGTCTTCATAAGTATCGCAAGGGAGAACGTGCTGGAAGACAAACCGCTCGACCAGGAAGCGCAGGTAGGCGTAAATTATGAATTGGAAAAAGATACCGAAACACCGAAGGCCCTGCTCATGCGTATGCAGTACAGCGAAGAGGAAGCCGGCGCCCTGGTGGAACGCATGA
>CADCQD010000294.1 GCA_902803485.1 uncultured Eubacteriales bacterium
ACAAAGCAGTCATAGCGGATCGCTTTTCCTTTGATGCTGTAATCCGGCTTCCGCCCTGCCAGATACGCGCCTTTCAGCGGCCGTTTGATCACCAGCTTCTGAGGCCGGAGCGATGCCGCCGCGGAAAAAAGCGCGTCTTCGTTCTCGCAGGGTCTTTCCAGTTCATGGAGAAGCTGGAATTTCTTTTTCACCAGCGCGCTCTTTCCTCTGGCAGGAAACATCGGATCCAGATAGATCACGTCGTACACAGGATCCAGCCTTTTCATCGCTTCTATACTGTCTTCTTCATGAAGCGCCATCCGGGAGACCGCGTCCTGTAAGCCCTCAATTTCCGCTGCCCGCGCCAGCGCGTCCCTGAGAAGCGCGGCGATCACGGGATCCATTTCATACAGGTCTACCCGGAACCCGGCGGCCGCCAGAAGAAGCGAATCCTCCCCAAGCCCTGCCGTAGCGTCCAGCGCCCGTAAAGGATGGTCCGCGCCCCGGATCCTTGCCGCCCGGAGCAGCATCTCTTCCTGAAGATTGGCCTGCCTAAGGCGCGGCAGCATCTTCGTAAGGTCCGCGGGGATCTGCTGTCCTCCGCTCTGAAGCGCCAGTCCCTGATCCGTCATCACAAGGACAGGTCCTTCTTTATCTGTCATTGTATTCTTTTTTGTACTCATTCCAGTATCCTGTCCAGGATCTCCGCCAGCATTTCCAGATGTTCGTCCGTGGTAGACCATGATGTCGCGAAGCGCACGACTGTATGATCCGCGTCATAAGGCTCCCAGAAGCTGAATTCCACCTCTTTTGAAAGAGCCTCCATCTGGCGGTTTTCCAGGATCACAAACTGCTGGTTGGTAGGGGATTCCAGGAAGAAGCGGAAGCCGCGCTCACGGAAGATCCGCTTCAGCATTTCCGCCTTTTCGATTCCGTGGCGGCCGATCTCCTGATACAGTCCGTCCGTAAACAGGGTGTCAAACTGGACGCCGATAAAACGCCCCTTCGCGTTCAGGGCGCCGTGCTGCTTGACCTGGGTCAGGAAATGCGGCGGCATGTTATGTTTCGTGAATACCAGCGCCTCTCCGGCCAGCGCGCCCACTTTCGTTCCGCCAATATAAAACACGTCCGCGTACTCCGCGAGGTCCTTCAGCGTCACGTCGTTTTCAGGACTCATCAGCCCGTAGCCGAGCCGCGCGCCGTCCACATACAAAGGGATCCGGTACGCGCGCGTAAGTTCCGAAATTGCTTTGAGCTCCGCTTTACTGTACAATGTGCCGTATTCCGTCGGCCAGGAAATGTATACCATTCCCGGGAATACCATATGCTCATGATTTTCATCCGCAAAGAACGTCTCCAGATACGATCTCAGAGTCTCCGGAAGGATCTTCCCGTCCCTGCCCGGAACCGCCAGCACCTTATGCCCGGTATATTCGATGGCGCCGGCTTCATGCGCGTTGACGTGGCCTGTGACTGCGGAGATCATGCCCTCCGTATTGTTCAGCATCGCGCCTGCCACGATCTGGTTCGTCTGTGTGCCGCCGGTCAGAAAAAATATCTCAGCATCCGGACAGCCGCACGCAGCCCGGATCTTTTCCGCGGCACTTATGGAATACCGGTCACTTCCGTAACCCGGCAGCATTTCGAGATTTGTTTCCGCCAGCCGCTCCAGGATCCTGGGGTGCGCGCCGGCGATGTAATCACTGGCAAAAGAAATCATCTGTCCGTCTCCTTCAGTCATCATCTCTGTGATTCTTCTACATATTCTCCGCAGGTGTTTCTCCCTCGTCCGGATGGATCAGCCCCGCGTTCAGGCATTCCTCAAGGATCCGGTTCGTCAGCTGAAACAGGGTCTCCGATCCAAGCTGCGTTTTGCTGTGGCGGTTCCGGACCTGCTTTTCTGTAATATAATGCTCCTTCCAGTCGCTGCCGCCGTTTGAATGATTCAGCATCAGCGGCTGCAGATTATCCAGAGCGTGCGCGAACCTGGCTTCCGGCGTTTCATTGGCTTCAAATTCGTCAAAGACCCGGATCAGTTCCGTCTTCTGATCCGCGGGAAGAAGTCCGAAGATCCGTTCCTTCGCGGCATCCTCCCGGACTTTCTGCGTTTTCAGCGCTTCTGTATCATAAGCGAAGGTATCCCCCGCGTCGATCTCAACCACATCGTGCAGCAGGCACATCAGCATGGTCCTTGCGATATCCACCGGTTCGTTCGCGTATTCCCGGAGGATCCAGGCCATTACAGCCATGTGCCAGGCATGCTCCGCGTCATTCTCATACCTGCCGTGTCCGGACAAGTGTGTCTGACGATTTATCAGCTTTTCCTTATCCAGTTCCAGCGCGAAGGACATCTGTTCCCGCAGTCTTTCTTCCATCTCTTTTTCAGACCTCAAAAACCGGGCCGGACAAAGTCCGGTCCCGGCGTATGTTTATTTGATATTCCAGTGTTTGAAATACGGCAGTTCTTCCGTACAGGGCGCCCAGTCCGGGCCTTCCGGCTCACCGGATCTGAAGAATGACGCCCAGGCGTCCGACATTCTTCCCGAAAGCTCCGCGTCCGCGTCTCCCAGTCCGCGCCAGCAGCGTCCGTAAGTACCGAATACATACCACAATTCCGCTGAATGGAACGCGCCGGCATCATCACCGGGCATCTTCCGTTCAAAGAAATACGCGTACGCCTTCTTTCCCTCCTGCTTGTTCAGGGTCCCGCACCAGCTCTGAACCGCCTGGTACAGCGGGCTTCTCTCGGGATTTTCCTTGTCCATCCGCATATCGTCCGCACAGCATCCTGCCATCAGATACGGCGCCCGGATATCTCCGTTCCGGACAGATTCGTTATAATTCTTCGTGATATACACGCCATCCATCACAGGAGCATAACCGACCCCGCGCTGTTCCGCGAAGGCGCGGTAGTCATCTGAAAGCGCGTAAAGTTCCGCTGCCGGAAGCTTCTCAAATTCTTCAAAGCTCATACCCTTCTCTTCCAGATAAGCCCTTCCTGCCTCCGCGGCCTGCGCCATCGTAGGCAGCAGGCGGTTGGTAAAGACATAGCTGATGCCTGACTGCATAATAGCACCGTAGATCTTATTCCCGGTGGCAGGCGAGCACAGCATCGCCTCCACACCCATGGATCCGGCGGACTGTCCGAAAATTGAGATCTTTTCAGGATCGCCTCCGAAATCACGAATATTCCGGTATACAAAATCCAGCGCGGCAATATGATCCATCAGCTGGTAATTTCCGGCAACGCCGTCCCGCTCCACAAGCGCCGGATGGCAGAATCCCCCGAAGATGTTCAGCCGTTCATTCACACGGCACAGGATCACGCCGCGCTTTGCGAAAGCTTCTCCGTCGAACTCCTGCTCGGTGCCCCAGCCGTTGACCATGCCGCCGCCGTGGTACCAGATGGCTACAGGATAGCCGGCCGCAGGCTTCGCGGTCTCCGGCTTCGGTACTGTGATCGTCATATACAGGCAGTCTTCAGACTCTTCCACGTCATACACAGGGTCCGTATAAAACTCTTTTCCGTAAAACTCAGAGGGATCCCAGTGATACTGCGGGCATTTCTTTCCGAAACCTGAATACGCGTCATAAACACCATCCCAATGTGACGTAAGGACCGGCGCGCGCCAGCGCCCCGCTTCCGCGAATCTGATCCCGCGGAATTCCAGTCCGTCCGGGAGCACAGCACCTGTGATCTCCCCAAG
>CADCQD010000295.1 GCA_902803485.1 uncultured Eubacteriales bacterium
GGCTTAGGCGCCGGATTTACGGATGAAGAGTACAAAGCCGCCGGCGCGGAGATCCTGGCTACCCCCAAGGAAGTGTTTGATGTCGCGGAAATGATCGTAAAGGTCAAGGAACCGGAACCCTGTGAGTACGACCTCATGAGAGAAGGCCAGATCCTTTATACCTATCTGCATCTCGCAGCCAATCCGGAGCTTGCGGACATCCTGCTGAAGAAGAAAGTGAAGGCTGTCGCTTTTGAAACGATCCGTGACGCGGAAGGCAACCTTCCCTGCCTTCGTCCCATGAGCCAGATCGCCGGCCGTCTCTCCATTCAGGAAGGCGCGAAATATATTGAGAAGGAATTCGGCGGACGCGGCATTCTTCTGGGCGGCGTACCCGGTGTAGAGCGCGGCAAGATCGTGATCATCGGCGGCGGCGTGGCCGGCACCTACGCGGCGAAGGCTGCGGTGGGCATTGACGCGCAGGTGACCCTTCTTGAGGTGAACCCGAACCGTCTGGCATACCTGGAAGACATCTTCGGAGCCTCCGTAACCACCCTGTATTCTACGGAAGCCAACATCCGGAAGGCCCTTTCGGAAGCGGACCTGGTGATCGGCTCTGTCCTGATCCCCGGCGGATCCACCCCGAAGCTGGTGCGCCGTGAGCATCTGAAGCTCATGAAGCCCGGCGCCGTGATCGTTGACATCGCCATCGACCAGGGCGGCTGCTGCGAATCATCCCACGTCACGACCCACGATGATCCGGTGTTTATTGAGGACGGCATCGTTCATTACTGTGTCGGCAATATGCCCGGCGCTGTGCCTTATACCTCCACTGTCGCGCTGGCAAACGCCACCATCCGTTACGGCATGATGATCGCTGAGTGCGGACTGGAGACCGCTGTTCAGATGGATGCGGGCCTGTCCATGGGCGTCAATATTTATGACGGAAAGTGCGTGAACAAGAACGTGGCATCCAGCCTGGACCTTGAGTATACAGAACTGATGTCATTGCTGTAAGCTTTACTGAGAATCGGCCGCAACGTATTATTAGCGGCGATCAGGACTGAGAGCGCGGACAGAGAGCGCAGACAGAGATCTGCGTATTCGTGCTGTGTCTGCGGTGTCTTTTTTGACTGTGTCTGCGGTGTCTTTTTTGACAAGTTTGACATAATCTATAGAAAATGTTATCATCCAGCTGGGTGACTGCCTTATGCCGGTGATCCGGGGCGAGTCCCTGTGACCGCCGCGCGGAGAGAAGCAAAGTGTTTTGCTTCGGCGGAAACCCGGCTGGAGGTGTTTTATGCGTAAAAACCGAAAACAGAAAAGAAGCTGGTTCGGCTGGCTCGGGAACCTGCTCAGTTCATCTGAATACGCGAAGTATGTGTTTGTGGTGATCGATGGCCTGATCATTCTCGGTCTGGTGCTTTTGGTGACTTCAGCGATCCGTCCGGATAAAAAACTGCCGGACAAATCTGATCCGGAAATTGCGCAGCTGACAGTTACGGCACCGGAGAATGAAAAAGATACGGAATCGGATGAAATCACAAATACAGATCAGAGTGATCTGATCAATAGTGATGCTGAATCGGAAGATCCGGACAAAGATGAGCAGTCCTCAGATCAAGAGGATCTTATCGACGGGCCGGATATTCCGGAGAATGAAGAGAATGCGCCTTCGGAGAACAACTCTTCAGAAGCGCCGGCTTCAGATGGAGCATCTGACACTGCGGCGCCGGAGACCGCGCCTCCGGAAACACCACCTGCGGAGCCGGAGACCCCGGCCACAGAACCGCCCGCGCCGGAGACCCCCGCCACGGAGCCGCCTGCGCCAGAGACCCCCGCCACAGAGCCTCCCGCACCGGAGACAGCACCACCGCCGGTAACACAGATCCCCTATGTGGGCAATATCCACGCGCTTTCCCAGGATCAGATCAACGCGATCCGGGCGAACTATGACTGCAACGGCCGCGGTTACGGCGGCATTACCTATTTCCAGGCGGCGCCTTCCGTCCAGAGCCAGATGGACAGCATGGGCATCAATTGCCGCACCCTGGTACCCGGCGGAAACACTGTGGCGCTGACCTTTCAGGAAGGCTGGGAGCCGGGCTACACCGGACAGCTTCTGGACATCCTGGCCCAGAAGGGTGTGAAAGGCAATTTCTATATTACACATGAGTACGCGGCCAGCCGGCCGGATCTGGTATGGCGGATGATCAATGAAGGCCATACCGTAGGCAGTCATACCTACGCCTGCCCGAACACCGCCATCGCGTATTTCAATCTGGAAGACATCATGAACGACGCGATGCAGATGCAGCAGTACATGCTGAGCACCTTCGGCTACGATATGCACGCGTATAACTATAACAGCGGCGCCTGGTCGCCGGGTTCCGCCAAGATGCTCTCGGACATGGGCTATACCGTAGTCCTTTGCTCCAACAGCTATTCGGATTACAGCGCTTATGACTATATCGATCCGAACGTCTGGCTTCCGCAGCTGAAAGCCGGCCTGATCCCCGGATCCATATACGCGTTCCATGTAACCAATCCCGTCACGGTCCAGATGATCGGCCCGCTGATCGATTACATCCGGAGCATGGGATATACATTTGTACTGATCTGATATGAGTCTTTGCCGGACAGGACCGGGTGATAAAGCGGATCGCTGCATTTACTGCAGCGGTCCGCTTTTTACCGTAATGAGAGCAATTAAAACCTGA
>CADCQD010000296.1 GCA_902803485.1 uncultured Eubacteriales bacterium
CATTTCCCACGGCCACATGGTAGCGGTGGATACGCCGGAGAACCTGGAGCATCTGTTCGAGGGCATGACCACAGTGGAACTGAAGGTAGACAGCGGGAAGACCGTGGCGGAAGCCGCGCTCAGGGATCTGGCAAATATCAGCTCCCTGGAAGCGGAGGAACTTCCGGATGGATTCACGAAGATCAAGCTTACCGCGGATAATGAAGATGAGACCTCGGTCTGCAGAGATGTGTTCAGGATCTTAAGCGCCTTGAATCTGCCCATTCTCCAGATGGTTACGGAGAAGGCTTCTCTGGAAGATATCTTTATTGAACTGACCAGCAGCGAGGCTGAAGATGGATCCGATGATGAGGATGAGGATTCGGAAGATCGTCCGGAAGGAGGATCTGAGGATGCTCCGGAGAGCGGAGCAGGTGCTGAGAAAGGAGGAAACGACTGATGAAAGCGGTGTATAAGAATGAACTTTCCACGTATTTCACGACGCTGACCGGCTATGTTTTCTGCGCGTTCCTTCTTTTGTTCGCCGGGATCTACACCACAGCCCAGTGCCTGAAGAGCCACAGTACGCAGTTTGAATTCGTCCTTGGCTATATGAGCTTTATTTTCTTCATCATTGTTCCGGTACTGACCATGAGAGTCCTGGCGGAGGAGCGCCGCCAGAAGACGGATCAGCTGCTGTATTCGCTGCCCATCTCGACCACAGACGTCGTTCTGGGGAAGTATTTCGCGCTTCTGACAGTATTCGCGATCCCGGTGGCGGTCATCGGTATTTATCCGCTGATCCTGCGCCTGTACGGCGCCATTAACCTGATGGGCTGCTATCTTGCGCTTCTGGCGTTTTTCTTCCTGGGAGCCGCGTTCCTTGCTATCGGCATGTTCGTTTCCAGCATTACTGAGAGCCAGGCACTGGCGGCAGGCCTATGCTTTGTGATCCTGCTGATCAATTACTTCCTGACGTCGATCACGAGCTATATTTCTTCTAAAGCCGTGGTTTCCTTTGTGGGCATCCTGGCCTGCGCGGTGATCCTGACGCTGATCCTGTACCTGATGACCAAAAACTTTTACGTCAGCGCAGGTCTTCTGATCGTGATGGCATCGGTCATTTTCATTACATTTATCAATAACCGGAACTCGTACACCGGCCTTCTTCCGAAGACTCTGAACAAACTGGCGCTGTTCGACCGGTTCTATAACTATATGTACGGGTCCTTCAATCTTTCGGGAATCGTTTTCTTTATCAGCGTTTCCGCGGTCTTTGTCTTTTTGAGTATCCAGTCCATGGAGAAGAGGAGGTGGAGCTAAATGAAGAAATTGCTGAATTCATTTAAGACCCGTTCCTTCCGTGTGGGCGGTTACAGTGTATTTGCCACGTTGATCCTGATCGGGATCGTTGTTCTTGTCAATGTGGCGGTCAACGCGATCCCGAAACGCTATACGGAGATCGATACCACAGCCATGAAGCTGTTTACTCTATCCGAAGAGACCAGAGAACTGGTGCGCGGACTGGACCAGGATATTACGATCTACTGGCTGACTACGGATCCGGATGAATCCATCGGAAACCTTCTGGACCGTTATGAAGGCCTGAGTTCCCATATTAAGGTGCAGCAGATCGATCCGGATGAGAATCCGAACTTCATCGGCAAATATGATCTCTCATATTACGCCAATAACAGCCTGATCGTGGACGGCGGAGACCGGTTCCGTTACGTCAAATATACAGATATTTATGTGACGGAGTTCGACTATAAAGATCTGGAATATTACAATTATTACGGGGACTACCGCAAGATCGAAAGCTTTGACGGCGAAGGCGCCGTGACCAGCGCGATCAATTATGTGAAATACGCGATCCTTCCGAAGGTCTATTACACCACAGGACACGGCGAGGCAGCACTGGAGAAGGAATATAATAACGGGCTGAAGCTTGCCAATGTGGAGCTGAATGAGCTGCTGCTTGTTTCCGCCGGCCAGGTGCCGGAGGATTGCGACGTGCTTCTGGTGAATCAGCCTTCCGGTGATTTTTCCACAGAAGATATGAACGCCATCCAGGGGTACCTGGACAAGGGCGGAAGAATGCTGCTGGTGACTTCCCCGGAGGA
This sequence comes from uncultured Eubacteriales bacterium, assembly GCA_902803485.1. Classification (GTDB taxonomy): domain Bacteria; phylum Bacillota; class Clostridia; order Lachnospirales; family Lachnospiraceae; genus UBA1267. Next base: position 2,103 of record CADCQD010000296.1, read on the forward strand.
GAAGGACGGACAGCGTCCGAACATCCAGTCCATGATGGCGGGTTACCATGTGATCGAGCAGTCGGGCCTGATCGTGGAAACGGATTCCAAGCTGTATCAGTCCGGCTATCCCATTTACCTTCTGCCGAGGATCCAGTCCCATGAGATCACGGCACCCCTGAAATCCGGCAATTTCCGCGTGATCATGCCCATGTCTTCGGGCCTTCAGAATGACGCGGAGGAGTTCTGGAACGCGGGAGAGACCATTACCAGCCTTCTTCGCACTTCCTCCAGTTCATACGTCAAGAA
>CADCQD010000297.1 GCA_902803485.1 uncultured Eubacteriales bacterium
GTATGAAGCAGAGGAACTTTATCAGGACGGGCATCCCATTACGAAAAACCGGCTGATCTTTATCCGCCGGGCGGACGGCCTGGTGAGAGAACCGCTGAAAGCGAAGGACGGGCAGTATTTCGGAGTGCCTCTTTTTGAAGATGGCAGGATCATGATCCTGCTTGCGGATTTTCCAGAAGAACAGCTCCTGCTGTATGCTTATGACGGAGACCGGGACGAACTTCAGCTCATTACCGCCTTTCCCCGGAGCATAGCTGAGGACTGTTATAATCTGATGCCCTCGGGATCACCGCTGATGCTGACGCGGCAGGCGGGGAACCGGTTCCAGATCCTGTGGCCGGAAAAGGCGGATTTTGCCATTGCTCCCTCGGAATCCTTCTGTTTCCGGGAAGAGGAACGGCTGTATTTCAGCCGGTGGTATGAGGATCCGGATTACCGGGAGGAAGTGATCGTCCGGGACCTTTCCGGGGAGATCCTGGAAAAATATCCGGGGACGCTTGAGATCCTTCCGGACGGACAGAAATGGCGTCTTGTATAAAGAGGAGGAATGGGGATGTTATTTAAAAAACATGCGGCAAAGCCGTCGATCCCGTATGATCCTGAATCGCAGTACCCGGTGATCCTTGCTTCCATATGTACCGGGGAAAAGGCTGCCGGCTTCAGAAACAAAACGGACAGGAAATTCACGGAGGTCATGCTGATCCGTACGGAAAAGGATGAACAGGAGTTCAAAAAGATGTACGGACTGGATGAGATCCGAAGAGAATACTGACTGATGTCCGAGAGGACTGCTTCCGGACGGAGAAAGGAAAGGAGAACACACATGAAGGTAAATATCGGCACATATTCTTTTGGCGGTATTGCGAGTTTTCTGGGCCTTGGCCCCACACTGGAGGAAAAATTCAGGCTGGCAAGATCTCTGGGATATACAGGGATCGAGCTTCTTGCCGGGGATCTGGACAACAGTACGGAAGATATCCTGAAATGGGCAAAAGAGGCAGGAGTAGAGATCCTCAGTGTGCATGCCATGCCTTCGAAGGAGATCATTGAAAAGATGGCGGACCTCGGCGCGAAGGCGGTGATCTGCGCAGGCACTCCCTTTGCTACGGAAGAAGAAGCAAAGGAGGTCGCCGCGGAGTTTGAGGAATACGCGAAGATCGCGGAACCCTACGGCATCAAGATCGGCTATCATAATCATTCCTGGGAATTTTACATGGTGAACGGAAAGTCGCTTCTGGAACATCTGCTGGACAACGCGCCGCACATTTATTCCCAGCTGGATTGCGGCTGGGCAATGAATGCCGGCATGTATCCGCCTTATTTTATCCGGAAATACAAGGACAGGATCGTGGCGATCCATGTGAAGGAAAACGATAAGGTCCATGGCCCCGGAAGCCGGCCCAGATCCCGGGCGGACGAAGCGGGTCCCAGGAAGAGCCCCTTTGACGGTGTGAAGGAAAAGCCGCTGGAAGAGCGCCAGAAGATCTATGAGGATTTCCTGGCACACGTAGGGCCTGTGAATCCGGAGATCGCGTGCCAGTGCCCCATTGCGGACGAGCATTCGAATCTGGACTGGAAAGAGATCAAAAAGGCGCTGGATGAGCAGTCATTTGAGGCTTTCTGGGTCGTGGAGCGTGAATACTTCTACACGGATCACGATGAATGCCTGCGCCAGGATTGCGCGTGGCTGATGGAGAATATCACGGATTAAGCTGGTGTACAGATCGGAGAACATACGTTTATGAAGAATTACAGAATGCCGGCAGCAGCGCTTCTGGTGCTGGCGCTTGTCATGGCTTGTGCCTGTGTCACAGTGGGACGGAAAGAAGCAGATACTTCCGTGGAAACGGACGCGGCCGGAACTGAAGAACAGAATGCAGCGGATGATCCGGCCGGTGATGAAGATGCGGTTCCGGAGGATGATCCGGCCGGTGATGAAGACGCGGTCCCGGAGGATGATCCGGACGCGCCGCAGGGAGATGCCGAAGCGGATACCGCGCCGGACTTTACGGTCCTGGATGAAAACGGAAAGCAAGTACGGCTTTCGGACCTCTTCGGAAAGCCGGTCCTCATCAATTTCTGGGCGACCTGGTGCCCGCCATGCAAGGCGGAACTACCACATTTTGAAGAGGCTTTCCAGACGTACGGTGATGACCTGGTCTTTATGATGGTGGATATCACAGACGGCGTGGATGAAACGGTGGACATCGTCAGAACCTTCATGGAAGAAAACCATTATACCTTCCCGGTCTATTATGATACACAGCTGAGCGCGGCCCGTGCCTACGCCATCCAGGCGATCCCTCAGACTTATGCCATAGGGCGAGACGGAAGTATCGTGATGCAGCAGACCGGCAGTATGTCTAAGGATCAGCTGAAGAAATTTACGGATGTGTTATTACCGGATGACTAACAGAAAACAAGGCCTCCGGGAACGCGGAAGGTAAAACGAGATGGCAGAGACAGAAAGAAAATATCCGAAAACCGCAGTGATCTGCAACAGGAAGAGCGTTGAGAGCACGGAAAATGCCTCAGACAGCGAGGCGGAATTTGACAGTCCGGAAACCATAGAAGCGATCCGGCAGGTGCTGCTCCGGCACGGAGTGCCGGCAGTAACCATCGAGGCGGATGAGGATCTTGCGGAGAATCTGAAGCAGCATAAGATCGAATTCGCGTTTAATCTTGCGGAAGGAAAATACGGGCGCGACAGAGAAGCGCAGGTCCCCGGGATCCTCGGCCTGCTGAATATTCCCTATATGGGAAGCGATGCTACAGCCATGGGGATCTCCCTGGATAAGGATCTGTGCAAACGGCTGGCAGCGTCCTTCGGCATTCGTGTACCGAAGGGTGTGGTCATCCGTCCGGCGGATGATGCCTGTGAAAAGACGGAGGACCTCACGTACCCGCTGATCCTGAAGCCGAACGCGGAAGGGTCCGGCCGGGGGATCTTTGACAGAAGCATCGCGGAAGATCCGGCGGAACTGAAACGGCTTCTTACGTCCTGTTTTCAGGTATATGACGGCGACATGCTGGCAGAGGAATATCTTCCCGGCCGGGAGTTTACGGTCGGCCTCCTGGGAAACGGTCCTGAGGTCCATGTATTCCGGCCGATGGAGGTCTGCTATCATGAGCCGACTGAAGACTCGTACTATGTGTACAGCTACCGGATCAAAAAGGACTTCAGAAACTATGTGCATTATGAGTGCCCGGCAAAGATCCCGGCGGAATGTGAGCGGGAGATGATGGCGGCGGCCAGGGAGGTATTCCTCGCGCTGGGCTGCCGTGATGTATCCCGGGTGGATTTCAGGATGAACGGCGCCGGAGAGCCCTGCTTTCTGGAACTGAATCCGCTGCCGGGACTTGCACCGGACTACAGCGACTACCCGATGACTGCGGAGTCTGAGGGTTACAGTTATGACGATATCGTATTTGCGGTATATGAAGCTGCGTTGAAACGCACGAGAGGCATCTGATGAGTAAGACCGAACAATGGGCTGCGGAAAATCCGGGATGGAACGACTGGCACTGGCAGCTCCGGAATCGTGTAAGAAATGCTGAAGAACTGAAAAAATGGATCCCGGTCTCAGACCGGGAACAGAAGGAAATCGAAGCCTGCCTGACCCGTTTCCGGATGGCAGCAACGCCGTATTATCTGTCACTGATCGACCCGGCGGATCCGGAAGACCCGGTGAGGCTTCAGTGTATCCCTTCCGGAAAAGAACTGGCGGAGGACGTGAACGGCCTTTTGGATCCGCTGAATGAGAGCGGAGACAGCCCGGTCCCGTTTATTACGCACAGGTATCCGGACCGGGTGCTTTTTCTTGTTACGCTGGAATGCGCGGAATACTGCCGGCACTGCACCCGCCGGCGGATCGTGGGGGAGGAAGATCACGCCGTGCAGGGAGAAGCCCTGGACACGGCCATCGCGTATATCCGGGATCATGAGGA
>CADCQD010000298.1 GCA_902803485.1 uncultured Eubacteriales bacterium
AGTCTTATTTCTTCGGATGGGATATCGAGGAGAATATGAGAAGCATCCGGCGGCTGAAAACTCCGGAGGGGATTCCGGATATCATGATCCCGGGTCACGGCGAACCCTTTCAGGCGCGGATCTTCAGGGAGTGAAAGACCCCGCGGATCGGCGTATTGTTATGGAAAAGAAAAGAAAATGGAGAACACAGGGGATGAAAACACATGGAAATCGGATATGCATTCTGATCATGAGTGTTCTGATACTGATCCTGACAGGATCTGTATCAGCGGTTAAAGTACGGGCAGAGTCACCGGAAACCGAAGATCCATTTACGATTACGGAAACGGAGGGCAGCCTGGATCTGGGACAGATCGATCTTGGCAGCCGGAAAGCCCGTTTCTTCTGCCTGAAGGCGGAGCTGTCCGGCGCGGAGCGCGCGGATCTTTCATTCTATCTGGATGAGGAGCCGGAGAGTTTTGCTGAGATCACCATATATTCCATGCCGTCTGATCCCGGTACATTTGCTGCGCTTCTTCAGGACCGGGAGATCAGCGGAGAACATCAGATCCGTATGGATTACGTGATCCGGGAACCGGAAGGAAGCGGCGCAAAGCTCATTCTCCGGAAGCCGTTTTGTGCTGAAGACGGCCTTCCGGTACTGGAGATCTGCATCGATGAAACAAAGGGCAGCATCCTGGATATGAACGGAGATCCGGAACATGAAACGAAATGCTTCGGCAGCATGAAACTGCATATCCCGGCGGGCTATCAGGAAGAGTATACCGGCGAGGTATATGAAGACGCGGTGACGGAAGAATATGAACTGGACTATATCCGCGGCCGGGGCAACTCCACCTGGGGAAGGTCGAAAAAGCCCTACCGGATCAAACTTAAGGATAAAGAAGATCTCCTGGGCATGGGGAAGGATAAGAACTGGGCGATTATCGCGAATTATTATGATATGACCATGCTGCGGAATAAGATCACCTATGACGTCGCGTCCAGATTCCTGCCGGAAGACACTTTTGTCATACAGAGCGCGTATGTCCATGTGATGATGAACGGAAAGTATCTGGGCCTTTATACCCTGTCCGAACTGGTGCGGATCGGAAAAGACCGTCTGGATATTGATGATCTTGAGGACCTTGAGGAAGAGGAACGGGAAGACGGGGATCTGATCACCGGCGGGTATCTTCTGAATATGGAAAGCATGAATCCGGAAGGAAAGATCATTAAGACCCCCAGATACACGTTCGCGGTGGACAGTCCCGGACCGGATCATTTTTCAGAAAAAGAAGAGGAATATATCACAGGATACCTGACGGAACTGGAAGAACGTATCTTTGAGGCGCCGGATGGAGAAGCCATGGCGGCATGTGAAGACATGCTGGATATCAGATCTTACATTGACCATTATCTGATCCAGGAACTCTGCCTGAATGGCGATGCTTATAAAACAGACAGCACTCATTTTTATAAAGTCCGGGATGGCAAAGTGTATTTCGGGCCGCTGTGGGATTTTGATTATGTGTCCTGGGCCGGAGATAAACCGGACGTGGAGGGCTTCCTAAGCGCGGACTGGTCCCCGTGGATGGTCCCGCTTCTTCACGATGAATCGTTCCGGGAGCTCCTGGAAGAGCGCTGGGAAGTACTGAAAGAGATCATGACGGAATATCTTTCAGACGGAGGGCCTTTTGACCGGTATGCCGGCAGTATAGCCCTTGCGCAGCGCACGAATTATCATGCGGTTTCCTCCTACCTCTGGGATGAAGAAGAAACCGGACTTTCAGAAGTGCTTGAGGAGAATATTACATTCGAATCCGAACTTGACCGGCTGAAAACATGGATCCGGGAACGGGTCACCTGGATCGATGAGCATATATCCGGGATCCGTCCGCAGTATGTTCATGTGGAATTCCGTGACGGGACCCAGGTGATCTATCATCAGATGCTGGAAAGGGGCAGCCTTCTCACTGAGAATGATGTCCCTCAGCCAATGAAAGACGGGTACCGCCTTACCGGATTTGCCAGGGTGAAGCCGGACGGAAGCCGGGAGGCTCTTTCAGAAGAGGATCCCATGGATGAAGACGCGGATCTTCTGGTCTACCAGGCGGAATGGGAAGTCTTTGATCCGGATACGGAGCTGAAAGAACTGAAGTTTACGCAGGAAGAGTATGAGATGCCTTCCTTTGCGTACGTCCTGCTGGGCGATTACCTGGAGACGGACCCTGCGGATTTTGATAAACGTTTCGTGAAATATTCCATGGAATGTGACCCGGAAGACTGCGCGTACCTTTCGGATGACGCGGTCAATCTGATGCAGCGCGGAGAAGTCCGGGTGACGGCATCCTGCGGGAGCCGGAAAGCGAGCTGCAGGATCGTGATCAAGGAAGAAGACGGGGAGTAACGGATCCCGTCCGCGCGGACAGGAGGAAAGGACACGTATGGCAGTGATCAATGTATATGAACAGTATTTTGAAGCGGAGCACACGGCAAATGGCGTGGAAAGGCACGCTGCCCTGGTGATGCTGACCGCGGATTCCGGGGAAGGCCGTATCCGTTATGAAGCGGCTGTCACGTTTTTCCCTCACAGAGATGAAGAGGACTTTGCCGTATCCTATGATGATTATCACAGCAAGGTGCTTTTTGAGTCTGAGGGAAGAAGATCCGGAAAACGGGACCGGTTCTACCGGGACAGGATCCGGGAAGAGATCGACCAGCTGCTGGAAGGCACGGGCGGAACTGTGTACTGGGACAGGCCGTTATTATCTGAAAGACTGGCATAGGCAAAGGGGGATCCAAAGTGGAGAATCACACATACTGGATGGAATTCCGGGACAATGAATGGCCATTGACCTATATCGATCATGACCGGCTCATCGCCCGGGCGATCGTGGTGGACGACGAAGACAATTTTTATTTTGTGCATGCGGACCGGGACGACGCTTTCGGGAGATCCCTGATCATTGAGACTTCCGGAGGCGGCGTGGAACCGGGAGAAGATCCGGATACCGCCATTCACCGGGAACTTCAGGAAGAACTTGGCGCGGATACGGAGATCCTCGGAAAGATCGGTGTGATCAGCGACTATTACAATCTGGTGCACAGGCACAATATCAACCATTATTACCTCTGCCGCGTCCTGTCCTTTGGCGAGAAGCATCTGACGAAGGATGAGATCAATCATTTTCATCTGTCCACATTGAAAATGTCCTATGAGGAAGCGGTGAATGAGTATATTCACTGCTGTGATTCACGTCTCGGACGGCTGATCGGGCGAAGAGAACTTCCGGTACTGCTTCAGGCCGGGGAGATGCTGAAAAAGATCCGGAGCGCCGGATGCGCTGGGGGCGCCCTTCCGGCGGGGCATGAAGGAAAACCGCGCATTGCGGTCGCATCCTACATCCTGCCCGGACCGGAAAAAGGCCGGCCGTCGCCGACCTATCTGGACGCGGTGTATCAGACCGGCGGTCTCGGGTTTCTGACGGGGCCGGTGCTTACGGATGAGGACGCGGAGCAGATCTATCAGGAGTACGACGGCCTGATCCTTTCCGGCGGCGCGGACATCAACGCGGAATTTCTGAACGAGGCGCCGCATGAAAAGGCGCTGTATTGTTCCAGAGAAAGAGATCTCACAGAGATCCGGCTGGCGAAGCGTTTTATGGCGGGCACGAAGCCGGTCCTTGCGATCTGCCGGGGAACGCAGATCCTGAACGTCGCGATGGGCGGTACCCATGACCAGCATATCTTTGACCGGCCGGAAGTTGTGATCGCGCATCAGAACGGAGAGACAAGGCATCCCGTACAGGTGATGCCGGGGACCTTCCTGGCTTCCCTGTTTCCGGGACAGGATACGCTGATCGTGAATTCCACTCATCATCAGGCGGTGAAGACACTGGCGCCGGGTCTGGTGCTGAATGCCATGAGTCCGGACGGCGTGATCGAAGCCTATGCTTACGAAAACCGGGTCCTTGGGGTGCAGTGGCACCCGGAAAGGCTTCTGGAAGAAGGAATGCGGCCGGTCTTTGAGTGGCTGATCAATGCCAGCAGGAACGGGCAGAAATAAACTGCGGCTGAAAAAGAATGAGATCCGGCGCTGCCGGAGGAAGGAGAGTCTATGCTGTTTATCGGGATCTGCGGAGCCAGCGGGTCAGGGAAGACTACACTGGCGGAGGAACTGGTCCGGGACGCAGGCGCGGACAGTGTGGTGATCAACCAGGATTCCTATTATATCGATCATCCGGAGCTTACATTTGAAGAACGCAAGCGCCTGAATTACGACGAACCCGGGATCTTCGACCATGACCTGATCTACCGCAATATCTGCGATCTGATGGATGGAAAGACCATTGTAAAGCCCACTTATGATTTCGCGAGGCACAGAAGGAGCGATGTGACGGAAACGGTGCAGCCGGCGCCGGTCGTCATTCTGGAGGGGATCCACGCTTTTTATGACAAGCGGCTGACGGATAAAATGTTCCTGAAACTGTATGTGAATGTGGATCCG
>CADCQD010000299.1 GCA_902803485.1 uncultured Eubacteriales bacterium
GGGATCATGAGCAGAAGTCGTTTCAAAATATATCTGGCCATTTTCGTATTTTCCCCTTTTCATTCAGTGGAGAGAAGAAAGCAGGGGCCTCCTGCTTGCACAGGAGCCCCCTTTGTGTTCAAAAATCAGTATCAATTCAACACCCTCATTCGGAATGCTGCGCATTCCTCATTTCGGTGGTCATAGAGGCTGCGCCTCTTGACCACCTCTGGTAAAAACATACTGAATCAGTCCGAAACACCAGTGTTTCATTCACGATTCAGCTGTTTTTACCAGGGTGCTGAACAATTACAAATTTATTTGAACAGTGCAGGATCATACTGTGCGTGACCGAAGATGATGAAGCACTTATCGGAAAGCGGATTGTCCTTCACGTTAACATTGGCAACATAATTGTAATAGTCATAGTACAGGCCGCGGCTGATGGCGATGCTCTTCAGATACTGATGGAAAGCATCCGCGGTTTCCGCGTTGTGGGTCTCTTCTTCCAGAGCCGCGCGCAGAAGCACCTGCATATTCTCATCCGTATAACCGCACTGAGTCATGCCGCCAAAAGCGTCCTGGTCGAAGGAATACTTAAAGGTAGACGTGACATAGTCGCCGGATGCCTTGTTGTCGATGGTGACGTCCCAGCCGGAGTAGGAGTTTCTGGTGGGAACGAACATCGCGTCATCCACGGTATTCAGCTTGCAGTTGATGCCTACGTCGCGAAGGCAGCCCATGATGACTTCAGCGATCTTGGACCAGGTGGTGTTATTGCTGGTCAGGAGAACGATCTCCTCTCCGTTGTATCCGGATTCCGCCAAAAGTTCCTTCGCCTTGTCCTGATCATAATCAAAGTAATACTCTTCATCCCACTTCTTCAGATAGTCGGGATAGCCTTCGTTGCCGTAGGTATGGGTGACGGCGCCGTTTCCAAGCGCTACGGATGCGACCAGCGCGTTGCAGTCGACGGCGGTGAAGATCGCTTCACGAAGTTTCTGGTTGTTCTCGCAGATGCTCGCGGTGCCGCTCTCTGTCTTGGAACCGCCCATATTAAAGGACATTACATAGGTCAGAGAGTTCGGGATCGAGAACAGGTTGAACTTGGAGGTATCGTCGAACAGGTACAGCTGGGACTGGTCTACACGGGAAGCCCAGTCGGCAGCTCCGGATTCCACCATGCCCGCGCGGGTAGGAGCATCCACGACGCCGGTCATTACGACACGGTCCACATTGGTCTCATCAAACATGGTGCGGAGCTCATCCTTCTGCCAGTAGTTTTCGTTCTTTACGAATTCATAGCTGGCGCCGGAAACGAAGTTCTTGATCAGATAGCAGGAAGTGGAAACGGTCTCTGTCGCGTCCACAAAACCATTGTACTTTTCAAACGCCGCCTTGGACACGATGCTGATCTGTGTCACGGAGTTGTTGAAAGCACCGGCCTGGGTATTGGCCATATGGAAACGGATCTTGTACTCGTCCAGTTTTTCCACGGACTCGATCGCGCCTACCTGCATCGCCAGGTTGCCCTGGTTGATGCACTCTTCCACAGAGAACACAACGTCATCCGCCGTGATCTTATTTCCTTCAGAGTCCACAACATAGTCAAAGATCTCTACGTCGTAGGTCAGAGGATCTGTCTTGGTGAAGGTCTTGCCGATACCGGGGTACAGGCCGCTGTCGCCGATCATTCTGTCATCGGAAACATACTGGGACTTATAGAACAGCGTCTGGTATCCGTAAAGACCCAGCGGTCCCATAGCCTCGCTCATCCCCTGGAAGGGGTTCAGCGAAGTCAGTGTCGCGTGATAGGCAATTCTCAGGACCTTTTCTCCAGCTTCAGCCGGTTCCGCGGCTTCTTCCGCGCCGGCGTCCTGCTGCTCTTCCTTCGCGCCGCCGTCATTTGCCGGCGCGGGCGCAGTGCAGGCTGCCAGGGAAAGGATCATTGCCAGTGCAAGAAGTACTGCAATCAGTTTTCTCATGATTTTTTAATCCTCCCTTAATTTGAATTGTTTATATTTTCAGCCTCCTTCCGGAAACTGATCATACCTGTTTCACAGGATCACGGTCTGGTAGTCTTTCCCCGGACCAGATCCATCTGAAGAACGATGTCTCTGTGATGCTCGTTCCTTCCCTCCGCCATTTCAATGATCATATCCGATGCCTCATGCGCAATGGCCTCGGTCGGGATCCGGATATGCGTCAGGTCATAATAATACTGCATGTCCCTGTACACACTGCCGTATCCCACCAGCTGGATCTTTTCAGGAACCGGGACCCCGATCTCGCGGAAATACGTGAGCGCTCCGGCTGCCGTCAGATCCGTATCACAGTAGAAACCGTCGATATCCGGATCAGAAGCGTATGCCGCCGCCGCTTTCCGGTACCCGGACTGCATCAGGTCTTCCGCGTATACCTGCGGAGTCTCAGCATACTCCATGCCGAAATATTCGGAAAACTCGATAAAGCTTTCCCTCTTGACCTTCAGATTCTCCTGCTGCAGCCCCGTCAGGAATCCCACTTTCTTCGCGCCTTTCACGGAAAGCTCTTCCGCGGCCAGATACCCCGCCTGGCGGTAATCCGGCTGCACGCTGGAATAACGCATGGGCACGGTCATTTCCACCCCGGTAAAAAACCGGTTGACGTAAACCACCGGGACGTTCAGCGCCTGCAGGTGCGGAATGTCAAAAACACAGCTGATGCATACCAGCCCTTCAATATTCAGGGACTGCAGGATGGAAAAGATCCGCTCTGTGGTCATTTCCCGCGAACCCATACTGATGAATACGGGATAATATTCCTGGAGCATCAGTTCATGCTGGATCATCTGTCCCAGCATCCCGTAGTAAGTGATCTCCATGCTGGGGATGATCACGCCGATACTCTTTGTATGCTGCCTCCGGAGTCCCTGGGCAGACAGATCCGGCACATAGTTCTTCAGCCCGGCGACCTTAAGGATCTTTTCTTCCGCTTCCTTCGAATATTTGCCTGTGCGGTTCAGGACCCGGGAAACTGTGGCGATCGAATAGCCGGATTCCTTTGCGATATCCATCATTGTTGCTCTGAGCATATCCGACTCCTGTGATGTGTAAACGTTTACATTACCAAAGCGGTTATTTCTATGTCACTTTTACCAAATATCAGCCGATTTGTCAATGTAATTTTACATATTCAGCAAATATCCGGCGCGGTGCTTTACCCGTCCGGTGACCTGTGTAAATTTTTTACACCATGTTTTTCATCATTGCAAACCGCAAAAAGACCGCCGGCATCCGGCCGGCGGTCTCTCAACCTTTTCATATGTTATTCTTCTATCAGCGCAAGGATCTCTTCTCTCCCGGCTTTCGTCACCGAAGAAAACGGGATCAGGATCTCCCCCTCCTTCAGGGAAAGCGTTCTCCGGATCACCTGTTTCATCCTGGCCTGTTCGTTTTTACTCAGCTTATCCGCTTTGGTCGTAATAACGGCCGGAGAAAAACCGGCTGCCCGGATCCATTCCAGCATCTGAAGATCATTCGCGTTCGGTTCATGGCGCATATCCACCAGAAGGAACACCGTCTTCAGCACTTTGGAACCGCCGAGGTACCGCTCGATCATCCTGCCCCAGGCTTCCCTGGTCTCTCTGGAGGTCCTGGCATAGCCGTATCCCGGAAGGTCCACGAAATACAGAGCCTCATTGACGAGGTAAAAATTCATGGTCTGGGTCTTTCCTGGTTCCGCTGACGTCCTTGCCAGGTTTTTTCTCTGAAGCAGCGCGTTGATCAGCGAGGATTTCCCCACATTGGAACGGCCGGCAAACGCGTATTCCGGAAGCGTATGTTCGGGGATCCGGGAAGTAATGCCGCATACGGTCTCAAGTTCCGCTGATCTGATCTTATTCATTGACAGCTCCGCGTTTCGTGATCAGTGCCGTGCCGCTGCCGTCCACCATATCTTCCGTGATCACAATGGTGGCCGCGTCGTCATCAGACGGCATCTCGAACATCACGTCCTTCAGCGTCTCCTCCATGATGGACCGGAGCCCTCTGGCGCCGGTGCCCCGTGCGATGGCCTTTTCCGCCACTGCGCGGAGCGCGTCTTCACTGAAGACCAGTTCCTGCCCGTCCATATCAAACAGCGCCTGATACTGACGCACCAGCGCGTTCTTGGGCTCCTTCAGGATCCTGAGAAGCGCTTCCTCATCCAGAAGGTCCAGGCTGACCGTGATGGGAAGACGTCCGATCAGCTCCGGGATCAGGCCGAATTTCACCAGGTCTTCAGGAAGTACCTTTTTGAACAGTGTGGAAATATCATGCTCCGCTTTATCAAATACCTTCGAATTAAAACCGATGGAACCGGATTCCAGCCGGGATTCCACGATCTTTTCCAGCCCGTCAAACGCGCCGCCGCAGATAAACAGGATATTCGTGGTATCAATGGGGATGCATTCCTGCTGCGGATGCTTTCTTCCTCCCTGAGGAGGCACATTCGCCATGGTACCTTCAATGATCTTTAAAA
>CADCQD010000300.1 GCA_902803485.1 uncultured Eubacteriales bacterium
AGGGAGTGATGACGGAAGATCCTTCCGCGGGCCTTACTGGGCCTATATATGCGGAAGCGCCGGAACTGAATCCCGCGCAGGCAGCCGCGGTCCGGGGGATCCTTGAAGCGGAGCGCCCGGTGTCCATTTTACATGGAATTACCGGTTCGGGAAAAACCGAAGTGTATCTCAGGCTTATAGAAGAAGTGCTGAAGCAGGGAAAAGAAGTGAGCGTACTGATCCCTGAGATCGCGCTGACGTTTCAGACGGTCATGCGTTTTTATCAGAGATTCGGTGACCTGGTTTCTGTGGTCCACTCCCGCGTTTCCAGGGGAGAGAAGTGCGAACGGTTCGAGCTGGCGAAAAACGGAGAGATCCGTGTGATGATCGGTCCGAGAAGCGCGCTGTTCACACCCTTCCGGAATCTGGGAATGATCATTATTGATGAGTTTCATGAAAGCTCGTATATTTCCGAGCAGACGCCCAGATATCACGCAGTGGAGACAGCGATCCGCAGAGCAGCTGATTTTGACGCCAAAGTGGTGCTGGGATCTGCGACGCCGGACGTTTCCTGCTATGAAAGGGCAGTGCGTGGAGAATTCGGCCTGTTTGAACTGAAAGAACGCGCGGTCCGGGGAAGCGCATTGCCGAAGGTCACAGTGGTGGACCTTCGGGAAGAACTCCAGAAAGGCAACCGCACCATCTTTTCCGATATCCTCAGGGATAAGATCCGGGACCGTCTGGATAAAAATGAGCAGGTGATGCTGTTCCTGAACCGAAGAGGCTATTCCGGCTCCGTCAGCTGCAGAAGCTGCGGAAAACCGGTGGAGTGCCCGCACTGCAGCGTTTCCCTGCATTATCATAAGAATCACCGCCTGAAGTGCCATATCTGCGGATATGAAATGCCTATGGTCACGGCTTGCCCGTCCTGCGGGTCTTCCCTGATCGGCAGGTTCGGTACCGGGACGCAGAAGGTGGAAGAAGCAGTACAGGAACTGTTTCCGGGAGTTCGGACGCTCAGGATGGACGCGGATACCACGTCAGGAAAGAACGGACATCAGGAGATCATCGAAAAGTTTATGAATCATGACGCGGATATCCTCATCGGCACGCAGATGATCGTAAAAGGCCATGATTTTAAAAATGTCACACTGATGGGGATCCTGGCGGCGGATCTTTCGCTGAATGTGCCGGATTACCGGGCAAGCGAGCGGACGTTCCAGCTTTTGACGCAGGCGGAAGGCCGGGCCGGAAGAAGCGGTATGCCGGGCGAATGCATCGTCCAGACTTATGAACCGGAGCATTACGCGGTAAGAACGGCTGCGATGCAGGATTTTGAACAGTTTTACAGGGAAGAAATGGTCTTCCGCAGCCAGCTTCTGTATCCGCCGGCCGGGCGGTTTATGATGCTGATGGTTTCCGGACCCGACAGCCGGAGGACTCACGAACTGATCGAAGAGATAACGAAAAAGACGCTTCCTCTGCTTCCTGAGGGCGTCCGGATCCTTGGGCCTACGGACGCGGACATCTACCGTGTCAAGGATATGTACAGGGAAATGCTGTATTTCAAGACCCGGGATGAGGAAACGATGCTTCGCGCGAAGCGGTGCTTCGAAGAGATCATTGACGCAGTTTCAGATGATAAACGATATTATATATCTTTTGAGGAACCATAAGGTTCCGGATTTTCCGCGGCGGCCCGCTGCTTCGGAAAACAGAAAATGATGGAGGCTGGCATGGCAATTTTGAATGTGAGGCAGCTCGGAGACGAGATCCTGAAGAAAAAGTGCAAACCCGTCCGGCTGATTACCGGCAGGATACGGCAGATCATTGACGATATGTATGATACGATGTATGACGCGGGCGGCGTAGGACTGGCCGCGCCCCAGGTCGGGATCCTGAAGAGGATCGTGGTGATCGACGTAACTCCTGCGCCGGATCCGGAGACCGGGGAAGAGCCGGAACCTATGCGCTATACCATGATCAACCCGGAGATCCTGGAGACTTCCGGAGAACAGCGGGGATATGAAGGCTGTCTCAGCTATGTGGGCATGAGCGGCATCGTCACGCGGCCGGATCATGTGAAGGTCCGTTTTACGGATGAAAACAATGATACTTACGAGCTGGAGGGCGAAGGGCTTCTGGCCCGCGCGATCTGCCATGAATGTGATCATCTGGAAGGCATTATGTATACAGAGCGCGTGGAAGGCGAGGTCATTACGAACGAGCAGCTGGATGAGATCCTGAAAAAGGAAGCAGAAGAGAACGGCGGTAACGAAGAATGAGGATCATTTTCATGGGGACGCCCGCGTTCGCGGTTCCCGTATTACAGACACTGATCGAAAGCAGACATGAAGTCGCCGCGGTCTATACACAGCCGGACAAGGTCCAGGGCCGGGGCAGAAAGCTGGTTTTTTCTCCTGTTAAGGAACTGGCGGTCTCTCAGGGGATTCCCGTGATCCAGCCGGAGAAACTGGGAAAGCGGGCGGTACTTGAAGAAATGCGCAGCTTTCAGGCAGACGTGATCGTTGTCGCGGCTTTCGGGAAGATCCTCAGGACTTCTGTCCTTGAGATGACGCCGTACGGATGCCTGAACGTACACGCGTCGCTTCTTCCGAAATACCGGGGAGCGGCCCCGGTACAGTGGGCGATCCTGGACGGGGAGGAAAAGACCGGAGTTACGATCATGCAGATGAATGAAGGACTGGATACCGGAGATATGCTGGCATGCCGGGAGATCCCGATCCTTCCGGAGGATACCGGCGATTCACTGGAAGAAAAGCTTTCCCGGCTGGGCGGGCCGCTTCTTCTTGAAGTGCTTACGCAGCTGGAAAACGGTACGGCGCATCCGGTAAAACAGCCGGAAGAGTCTCCTTCCGTGTACGCGAAAATGCTGGACAAGCAGATGGGGCTTCTGGACTTTTCCGAAACGACCCGGAAGATCCTTCTGAAGATCCGGGCGCTGAATTCCTGGCCTTCCGCGTATACTTACCTGGACGGCCGGATGCTGAAGATCTGGGCAGCGGAAGGCGCGGAGACCGGAAGCCCGGCGGAACCCGGTACCGTGACGGACGTTACAAAACACAGCTTCCTTGTAAAAACCGGAGACGGCGCTGTCCGGATACTGGAGCTTCAGCCGGAGGGCAAAAAGCGGATGGATACGGACGCGTTCATGCGCGGGACCCGGATCACGGAAGGCATGCGGTTTACCGCGCCTGACCCGGACCCGGATGAATAAACAGAGGACGGAAATGAGACCAAGAGAAGCTGCCCGGAAGACGCTTCATGCCGTATTGGCGGACGGCGCGTTTTCCAATGACGCGTTATCCGAATGCTTCAGGAACGCGCAGGAGCTGTCTTCAGACGACCGGAGATTTACGGAATATCTCGTACGGACTGTGTTAAAAAATCATCTGTCCCTGCTGGATGTGATCCGGAAGACCGCGTCTGTGCGCCCGGAAAAAATGAAGCCCGGGATCCGGGAGATCCTTCTTCTCGGAAGCTGCGAGCTTCTTTTCATGCATACGCCGGACTACGCGGTCCTGAATGAATACGTCCGGATGGCCAAAAAGGCCGGTTTTCAGGGGCTGTCCGGCTTTGTAAACGCGGTACTGAGGAACATTGCCGAAAACGGAAACAGGCTGCTTTCCGCGCAGGAAGGGGCGCTCTTTGTGAGTTTCCCGGAGGAACTCTACAGCGACATCCGGGCCTGGTATCCGGAACAGGCGGACCGGATCTTCCAATGGTTCCAGAAGGACCGGACGGAGGGCATATGGATCCGCAGAAACAGGAGCCGCGCCTCGCATCAGGAGCTTTTAGACGCGCTCCGTAAAGAAGAACGCGAAGCTGTGCCTTCCGCCTTCGCGGAAGACGTATATCTTTTGAAGAACGCGGGCGGCCTGTCCGTAAGTCCCGCATTCATGAAAGGCCTGTTTACGGTACAGGATCTTTCTTCGTCTTTATCCACAGATGCGGTGCGCGATCTGTTTGCTCCGGACAGGAAAACTTTTTCCGTGCTGGATGCCTGCGCGTCTCCCGGAGGAAAAACGCTGCACGCTGCGGATCTGATGGAAGCCCTGATGCCGGATACAGAGAAAGAGCTGGTTTCCTGCGACCTGACGGAAAGAAAGACGGAAAGGATCCGGGAGAACGCGGACCGCTG
>CADCQD010000301.1 GCA_902803485.1 uncultured Eubacteriales bacterium
CTGCGGATCATATACATTCCCCGCGTACGCGTATGTAAGTTTGACCTTCGGACCCGTGGGGTCATCCCAGCTCGGCCACCGTTTGAAGGCGTCCGTATCCCAGAAAAACTGCATTACATTGGTATCAAACTTCCAGTCCGCGTTACCGTCATACTGCTGGATATAAAACCCGCTCGCTTTCAGCGCGTCCAGCTGGCCGGCCGGAATGGTAAACACCAGGTTCCCGGCAAAATCGCCGAAACCATTGGTATATACCGCGTTGGATACTACATTCATAGTGATGCCGGCGTCATTCCAGATCTTGAAATGAAATACGGCGTTTCCCGGGGATGGAGTAGATTCCGTAGCTCCGTTCACTCGTACATTGGCGGGGACCGTAATGGTCTCATCCGTTTCCGCCGCCTTGGATCTCATGGTTCCTGCGCAAACAAGCAGCACAAAAGAAAACAGCGCAAGAAACAACATCACCTGTTTCTTCATGTTCTTTTTCCTCCCTTAACCGTACTACCTGAGTTTTTCCTTTACCAGCCGCACTGCCTCCTCACGGGCTTCGATCACAGCGTCGCACCATGCGTCAAACTCCGGATCCTCATGGTACAGCTCCTGATGGCTCATGATGAAGCGAACGGTCTCCCGGATGCCCTGATCCATACGGACAGTCGCTTCAAACCCCGGGACTGCGCGTTTCAGTTTAGTATTGTCAAAAATAACACTGTTTGCCTTATCTCCTGTCAGTGTTCCCCTCATAAAGCCCCGGGGATCCACGTCGGAAAGGAAGTCCGACGTAATATGCACGATTTTTGCTTTCACTCCCAGCTCTTCTGCCGCCACCTGGTACATCTGGTCCCAGGTCACCTGCTCATCCGAAGTGATATGGAAAGCTTCGCCAATGGCATGAACGTTATGAAGCAGTCCGATGAACCCCTTGGCAAAGTCGGAACTGTGGGTAAATGTCCACAGGCTCGTGCCATCGCCATGTACGATCACCGGCTTTCCCTGAAGCATCCGGAGAAGGATCTGATAGCCGCCGTAGCGTCCCTCTACTGCCACCGGGAAATAATGATCCCCATAGGTGTGGCTGGGGCGGATGATGGTGACCGGGAAACCGTCTTCACTATAGCGCTCCATCAGCCAGGCTTCCATCTTCGTTTTATTCTGGGAATAGGTCCAATAGGGGTTTGCCAGGGGCGTCCCTTCTGTCACATACGGCGACGTGAGCGGTTTCTTATATACGGAGGCGGTGGAAAGTACCAGATACTGATTGCATTTCCCTTGGAACAGCCGGAAGTCTCTGGCTGCCTGATCCGTATTAAAGACAATGAAATCCGCCACGGCGTCAAAGAATTCATCCTTGATCGCCTCCGCGACCTTCTCCTCTTCCTTATTGATATCCGCCGTGATATAGCGTACGTCGCCTCCGATCGCGTCCAGCTCTTCATTTCTGCTGCCGCGGTTCACAAGAACGACGGTATGGCCGTCCTGAAGCAGCTGCTTTGTGATATACATGCTCATATTACCGGTCCCGCCGATGAATAAATACTTCATTCCTTCCCCTTTCTTCGGGTTGAGCGCCTTACTGTTTCAGCCGGCTTCCGGCCGGAATTCCCGGATCCCGAAGGACCTGAATATACATTCTCTGGCTTCGGACAGATCCTTAAGTTCTCCGTTTCGGATCATCTGCACCGCCAGATTGCCGATGGCCGTAGCTTCTCCCGGACCCGCGTAGACCGTGCGTCCTGTAATATTCGCTGTAACCTGATTTAAATACGCCGCGTTCGAGCCGCCGCCCACCACATTGATGTGATCATATTTCTTGCCGGTGATCTCCTCCAGCCCCTCCACGGTCTCCTTATAGCAGACCGCAAGACTGTTGTACACCACGGCAGCCAGCGCGTAGGGATCCTCAGGGATCTCCTGCCCGCTTTCTCTGAGGCAGGTCTGGATCTCCCGGATCATGGACTGCGGCATAGTAAACCGGTCATCATTACAGGGGACAATGGACCGGATAGTTTCCTTCGCGGCTCCCTTACACAATTCATCATAGGACAGATCCGTTCCCTGCTCTCTGAGTTCTTTCCGGATGCTCTGGATCATCCAGAGACCCATGATGTTTTTCAGATAGCGGAAACGATACTCATAGCCGCCTTCATTCGTGAAATTCAGCAGCCGGCTCTTCTCCGAACAGTCCGCCTGCATCCGTTCCACACCCATGAGGGACCAGGTGCCGGAAGAAATATAGACCGTATCCTCATTGGAAGGGACTGCCGCGACTGCGGATCCTGTATCATGGGACGCTGTCAGGATCACTTCCGCGTCAAACCCAACCGCGTTCCTTACACTGTCCTGAAGCGGTCCCAGAATGGTTCCCGGAAGCCGGATCCCGCCGAAGATCTCTTCCGGATATCCCAGGGTGCGGATCAGCTCCCGATCCCAGTCTTTCCGTACGGGATCCATCAGCTGCGTGGTAGACGCCGCCGTATATTCCATACATTTCCTGCCGGTCAGAAGATAATTAAAGTAATCCGGGATCATCAGAATAGACTCGGCTTTCTGAAGCCTTTCCGGCTCCTTCCGAAGATCTGCCATCAACTGATACACAGTATTAAATTTCAGTTTCTGAAGTCCGGTTCTTTTGTACAGCTCCGTTTCAGAGATCTTACGGTATACTTCCAGATCCATGCCGTCGTTTCTGGCGTCCCTGTAACCGTAGGCAGGACCGGTCAATGCGCCGTTTTCATCCAGCAGAACATAATCTACACCCCAGGTATCGAGACCGATGTATTTGGGGATCATATCCAGTTCCCTGCACTTTCCGATGCCGGCAACGATCTCCCGGAACAGAGCATCCGTGTCCCACACCAGATGCCCGTCTTGTTCGATCATTCCGTTTGGAAACCTGTAGATCTCCTGAAGTTCCATTTTCCCGTTCTCGATCCATCCGAGGATATGCCTTCCTGAAGACGCCCCGATGTCGATCGCAAGGTAATATGTTTTCATCCTGCGCTCCCGTATTATATTGAAATTACCGCCGCGTTTTTGTGAAGGCAGCAGTCAGTTCAGTTCCTTTTCCAGTTCCTTAAGATATCTGAAGCAGATCTCCGCTTCCGTCACGCCGTCCGGAGTCAGAGTTTCCGATTCCACGACCATGGGGATACCCATCTCTACCGCCTTTTTGTAAACCTCTTTTACAGGCGCGGTACCTCTTCCGAGGGGCATACCCTTTCTGTCGCTGAAGCCGTCCTTGATATGGATCACAAAGAGACGGTTCTTGAGTTCCTCCATCAGTGCCACCGGATCCTTGCCGGCAGCATAAGCCCAGTAGGTATCGATCTCCAGCTTCACATTCGTCCTGGCCAGCAGTTCATCATAAGGAATCAGCCCGTCCTCCGTGGGTTTAAATTCACGATCATGATTGTGATATCCCAGGGTAATGCCTTCCTTAGCCAGTTTCTCCTGGAACTCATTCATATACGCCAGATTTTCATCGATTTTCTCTTTGCAGGAGAAATCCACACCGGGGAGGATATAATTTGTGTTTCCAATGGCCTTATGATATGCCACAGTACCCTCAAAATCATCGATCAGATCCTTCAGGCTGGAATGTGTGCCGGATACCCGGAGACCGTTCTCCTCCAGCATCTTTTTCACATCCTCCGCGCTGTATCCGAAGAAGCCGGCAAACTCCACGTTCTTATAGCCGATCTCCGCCATCTTTTTTAAAGCGCCGGGAAGATCCTTTTCTGTAATATCTCTTACACTGAATAATTGGATTCCGTATTCCATGATGTCTCCTTTCACATACTGTATACCGCCTTTGTCCGTCGGTTTTCGTATTTCTTATATAAAATATAGATGCAGAAAAATAGAATGTCAACAGTTGCGAAAAATCCGGTGTGAATCTATAATGATATTTCAGGGTCCTGATCTGTGATCCTGCTCACAAGGACCTGTGAATGGCTGCGTTTTTTTAGTGGCTGCCCGGGAAATGCAAAGGAGGAATATCGTATGCCCGTCATATGGATCATTATAGGCTATTTTTTGATCTGCGCCTATTTTTTCATACATTATTTCAAATGGATCCGCGTCTTCAGAGAAAAGGTTCCAATATTCATCCCGGTCCTTCTGTATTTGCTTTTTATCCTCTGGGCCTTATGCATTCCGCTTTCCGCCGTCATCCCTGCCGGGCACCCGGCGCTCAGGCTGGTCAAGAAAGCCGGGAATGCCTGGATCGGCATCATGGTCTACGCAGGGATCTTCCTGGTCCTTACGGATCTGGTCTGCCTGGGGCACCGTCTGATCAGAAAACACCCGCTGTTTCATACAAAACGGAGATTATTCATTACCGGCTTCATCTGTATCGCTGGTGTTCTTTTGATCAATGCCTACGGTCTTTATCACGCGAAACAGACGATCGTAGACCGTGAAACCTGCATTATTGAAAAACAATGCGGTGACCGGGATCACCTCCGGGCAGCAGTGGTCGCGGATCTGCACCTTGGCTACAACATGGGATACGATGAAGTTCTCCGGATGGTCCGCATGATCAACGAGGAACATCCGGACATCATCCTCCTGGCAGGTGACATTTTCGACAATGAACTGGCTGCTGTGGAAAAACCGGTAGAGACCATCAGAGCTCTCAGAGAGCTGCAAAGTCCTTACGGTACCTACGCTGTCTATGGCAATCACGATCTGGAAGAAAAGCTGTTCTGCGGATTTACCATTGATTTCACTGCGGAGACAGATGGCAGGACTTATGATGATTTCTTACATGCTGCCGGAATTACCATTCTGAAAGATGAAACGGTCCTGATCGATGACGCTTTTTATCTTTCCGGCCGGGAAGATGTTTTCAGAGCAGGCAAACTGGGAACCGGAAGACTTCCGATGTCTTCACTGGTAAAAAATGCCGATCCGGAAAAGCCTTTGATCCTCCTGGACCATCAGCCGAGATTTTTACAGGATATTTCCTCCTGGGGTGTGGACGCGATTATCTCTGCGCATACCCACGATGGACAGCTTTTCCCCGGAAATCTCCTGATCCGCCTGCTGTACGAAAACAGCTTCGGTCATAAAATGTTCGGTCTGATGCACTCCTTTACTACTTCCGGCATCGGCTGCTGGGGACCCTATGAACGTATCGGTACAAACAGTGAGATCCTGATCATCGACTTTATGTTTCAATAATACGTTCCCGCATGTCTTAAGTTCAAACAAAAGTCTCACGCAGTTTTCTTTATATTCAGACGATGAATAAAATACCCCGGAAACATCCGAAGATGTTCCGGGGTATTATTCAGGTCAGAAACCTGATTCAATAATCGGGTTAACCCGATTATTTTGCAGCATACCAATCAGCGTACTGCTTCTTAGCTTCTTCAAGAACTGCCTGATAACCAGCTGCATCCAGCTCGGACAGGTACTCTTCAATAGTAGCATCAACATCATCAACACTGAAAGCACCGAGCTCAAGCGGCTCACCGTACTTGGAGTTCAGGTCTGTGCAGGCAGCCCACTCAGCGTCAACAGATGTCTTGTCGAAACGGAAACCAGCAGCGATAGAGGTCTGAGCAGCGTTGTTGTTCTTCTCATAACCTTCAACCTTGTCGGCCGGCTCATCCCAAAGAAGGGTAAGCGGAACAACAGAGGTGGATTCCCAAGCAGCATGGTTGTACTTCGCAGA
>CADCQD010000302.1 GCA_902803485.1 uncultured Eubacteriales bacterium
CATGAAGGCAAATTACGAAGTCGGTTTTGACGGCGTAATGCGTCCGGACCATGTCCCGACCATGTACGGCGATGACAACAACCACCCGGGTTACGCTATCCTCGGCAATCTGGTGGCGACCGGTTATATGTACGGCCTGATGGAGGCGGTAGAAAAAGACCTTGGCCTCAGGTAAGATCCAGCTTCAGGGAATCGGACACCGGTTCCCTGAACTTTTCATCGGACGCGTGCCGGTATTCTGGAACGCGTCCTGAGTTCAGATTCAAAACAGAAGGGAGCGGGTATGGCATCCTATATCATGGCTTTGGACTCCGGTACCACGTCGAACCGGTGTATTCTTTTTGATAAAAAGGGCAGTATCGTCAGCATGGCGCAGAAGGAATTTACCCAGTACTTTCCGAAGCCCGGCTGGGTGGAGCATGACGCGACTGAGATCTGGCTGACCCAGTACGCCGTGGCAAATGAAGCAATGATGAAGGCAGGCGCAAGCGCTTCGGATATTGCGGCCATCGGCATTACGAATCAGCGGGAGACCGCGATCCTCTGGAATAAGAATACCGGAGAACCGGTGTGCCATGCCATCGTCTGGCAGGACCGGCGGACGGCGGCATACTGCGACAGCCTGGAGGCAAAAGGCCTGACGGAGATCTACCGGGAAAAAACAGGCCTTGTGATCGATCCGTATTTTTCCGGCACGAAGATCCGCTGGATCCTGGAGAATGTGCCGGGCGCCAGGGAAAAGGCGGAAGCGGGAGATCTGCTGTTCGGCACCGTGGAGACCTGGCTGATCTGGAAACTGACCGGCGGAAAGGTCCATGTAACGGATTATTCCAATGCTTCCCGGACGATGCTTTTTAATATCACAAAACTCTGCTGGGATGAAGATATCCTCAGAGAACTGGACATACCGGCCTGCATACTTCCGGAGGTGAAGCCCAATTCCTGTGTGTACGGAGAAACAGATCCGGAGCTTTTCGAAAAACCCATCCCCATTGCCGGCGCGGCCGGCGACCAGCAGTCCGCGCTCTTCGGCCAGGCCTGCTTCAATAAGGGCGACGTAAAGAATACCTACGGCACCGGCGGATTCCTTCTGATGAATACCGGAGATACTCCGGTCTTTTCCGGGAACGGCCTGGTGACCACCATTGCCTGGGGCTTGAACGGCAAAGTCACATACGCGCTGGAGGGTTCCATCTTTGTGGCCGGGTCCGCCATTCAGTGGCTCAGGGATGAACTGAAGATCCTGGACAGCGCGGCGGATTCCGAATATTTCGCGAAAAAGGTGCCGGATACCAATGGCTGCTATGTGGTGCCGGCCTTTACAGGCCTTGGCGCGCCTCACTGGGACGCTTACGCCAGAGGCGCCATCGTAGGCCTGACCCGGGGTGTAAACAGGTACCATATCATCCGCGCGACGCTGGAATCCATGGCGTATCAGACCTGTGACGTCCTGACCGCCATGGAAGCAGACGCAGGCGTACCCATTACGGCACTGAAGGTCGACGGCGGGGCTTCTGCCAACGACCTTCTGATGCAGTTCCAGGCAGATATGATCGCGGAACCGGTGTACCGGCCGTATTCCGTGGAAACCACGGCGATGGGCGCCGCGTACCTGGCGGGGCTGGCTGTCGGATATTTTGAAAATGAGAATGAGATCATCAGGAACTGGCGGATCGATACGGTCTTTAAGCCGGAACTCCCTGAAGAAATAAGAAAAAAGAAACTTCGCGGCTGGGCCAAAGCGGTGGACCGTGCCAGAGCCTGGGCGGAGGATGAGGACTGATATATGTATGATGTTGTGATCGTTGGCGCGGGTGTTACGGGATGCGCCGTTGCGCGTTATCTGTCACGTTATGAAGTGAAGGCCCTGGTGCTGGAGCGCGGGGACGACGTCTGCGTGGGTACGTCGAAAGCGAACAGCGCCATTGTCCATGCCGGATACGACGCGGAGAACGGGTCGCTTATGGCAAAGTATAATGTGGAAGGCAGCCGGATGATGGAGCCCCTTTCGAAAGAACTGGACTTCGCATATGACCGCTGCGGGAGCCTGGTGGTCTGTCTTTCGGAAAAGGACCTTCCCCGTCTGTGGGCGCTGTATGAAAACGGCGTAAAGAACGGCGTGGAGGATCTCCGGGTGATCGGCAGAGCCGAACTTCTGGATATGGAGCCGAATATTTCACCGGACGCGGTGGCGGCTCTCTGGGCACCCACAGGCGCCATCGTCTGTCCCTTCGGCCTTACCATTGCGCTGGCGGAAAACGCGGCGGTAAACGGTACGGAATTCCGGCTGAATACAGAGGTCACCGGGATCCGCCGGGAGAATGGGTATTATGTGGCGGAAACGAATCAGGGCCCGGTGGAAGCCAGGGCCGTGGTGAATGCCGCCGGCGTGTACGCGGATGAGATCCACAATATGGTCAGCGAAAAGAAGATCCGCATCACGCCGAGGAAGGGAGAGTATCTTCTGCTGGACCATGCCACGGAGGGATATGTAAAGCATACCGTCTTCCAGCTTCCCGGTGTTCTGGGAAAGGGCGTTCTGGTCAGCCCCACCGTGCACGGCAATACCCTGGTAGGGCCTACGGCACTGGATATTGAGGACAAGGAAGCGGTGAATACCACTGCGGACGGCCTTCAGGACGTGATCGCGAAATCCGGCCTTGCGCTTAGGGATATTCCACTGCGGCAGGTGATCACTTCCTTTGCGGGACTCCGCGCCCATGAAGCAAGTCATGAGTTCATCCTGGGCGAAGTCAGCGATGCCCCCGGTTTCTTTGACTGCGCCGGCATTGAGTCCCCGGGTCTTTCCTCCGCACCGGCCATCGGCCTTCATATGTCCGATCTGGTGGCGGAAAAGCTGGGACTTGCCATGAAGCAGGATTTCAAAGCAGAGCGGAAAGGCATTCTGGACGCGAAGAAGCTCTCCGCAGAAGAGAGAAATGAACTGATCAGAAAGGAACCCGCGTACGGCCAGATCATCTGCCGCTGCGAATCGGTTTCCGAGGGCGAGATCATTGACGCCATCCGCCGCCCCTTAGGTGCGCGGAATCTGGACGCCGTGAAGCGCCGCGTACGCGCAGGCATGGGGCGCTGCCAGGCGGGCTTCTGTTCGCCCAGAGTCATCGAGATCCTTGCGAGGGAGCTGGGGATCCCGGAGAGCGAGATCACGAAAAACGGCGGTGATTCAAAGTATATCGTGGGCACCGCGAAGGACAGGATCTAAGGGGGGCGCCGGAGATATGGAAAAATATAATATCGTAATCATCGGCGGCGGCCCTGCGGGACTGGCCGCGGCATCAGCGGCATATGATGAAGGGGAAAGAAGTATTCTGATCCTGGAACGTGACAAGGAGCTGGGCGGCATTCTGAACCAGTGCATCCATAACGGTTTCGGTCTGCATACCTTCAAGGAGGAACTGACCGGGCCGGAATACGCGAAGCGCTTTTCGGATCAGGTGGCAGAGAAGAAGATCGAATACCGGCTGAACACCATGGTGATGGACATCAGCCCGGACCGGATGGTGACGGCCATGAACCGTACCGACGGCCTGTTTACGGTGCAGGCAGGCGCGGTGATCCTGGCTATGGGCTGCCGGGAGCGGAGCCGCGGGGCGCTGAACATCCCGGGCTACCGGCCGGCCGGCATTTATTCCGCGGGCACAGCCCAGCGGCTGGTAAACATTGAAGGCTATATGCCGGGCCGCGAGGTGGTCATCCTCGGATCCGGCGACATCGGCCTCATCATGGCAAGGCGTATGACGCTGGAAGGCGCGAAGGTCAAGGTCGTGGCGGAGCTGATGCCTTATTCCGGAGGACTGAAGAGAAACATCGTCCAGTGTCTGGATGACTACGGCATTCCGCTGAAGCTTTCCCATACCGTGGTGGACATCCAGGGAAAAGACCGGGTCACGGGCGTGACCATCGCGGAGGTGGACTCGTCAAATAAACCGGTCCCCGGTACCGAAGAGTTTTACAGCTGCGACACGCTGCTTCTGTCGGTAGGTCTGCTTCCGGAGAATGAACTGTCAAAAACAGCAGGTGTGGCGCTTTCCCGCATCACCAACGGCCCGACGGTCAATGAACAGCTGGAAACTTCCGTGGACGGCATTTTTGCCTGCGGAAACGTGCTTCATGTGCACGACCTGGTGGACTATGTATCGGAAGAAGCCGCGATGGCCGGAAGAAACGCCGCGCGGTTCGTGCGGGAAGGCCGGATCAGCGACCGGTCCCGGGAACTGCCCATCCATGTGGAGGGCGGCCCCCGTTATACGGTCCCCTGTACCATTGATCCCGCGAGGATCCCGGAACAGCTGACGGTCCGCTTCCGTGTCGGCAGCGTAATGAAGAACCGTTATGTTTCAGTATATCTGGATGGAGAGCGGGTGCTCCGGAGAAGGCGCCAGATCATGGCTCCGGGTGAGATGGAAGAACTGGTCTTCAAAAAGAGCATGTTTGAAGCGCACCCGGATCTTCAGAATATCACGATCCGTGTAGAGGAGGCATGAGATGGAAGTACGTAATCTGATCTGCATCAACTGCCCGATGGGCTGTCCTTTGGAAGTGACTCTGGATGGCGGCGAGGTGGTCTCGGTCACAGGCAACACCTGCCCGCGTGGCGCGGAATATGGCCGGAAAGAGGTCACGAATCCCACGCGCATCGTAACTTCCTCCGTACTCGTCGCGCATGCCTTAAACGGTGAAAAAACCGTGTCCTGCAAGACCAGGACCGACATTCCCAAGGGCAGGATCTTTGACGTTGTAAAGGCTTTAAAAGGGATCACGGTCGAAGCGCCGGTGCATATCGGCGACGTGATCCTTCCCGACGCCGCGGGGACCGGTGTCCCGGTGGTCGCGACAAAAGAAATACTGTAAGTCCGGACGGCGTGAAAACACCGCTTTTTACGGCGGACCCGGCAAAGAGACAGAGGACAGAACGACAGGTACAGGATGAAAGAGAAACATTTTGACTGGAAAGCATTTATCAAAGGGGTGGCAGTAATTGCCATCCCTATTGCGCTTCAGAGCCTTCTGACGACCACGGGCAGCATGATCGACACCATGATGATCGCCTCCCTGGGGGAGAAGACTGTGGCGGCTGTGGGACTGTGCGCGCAGTTCTCATCGCTGATGATCGCCTGTTATTTCGGATTCATGGCCGGCGGTATGCTGTTTATTTCCCAGTACTGGGGCGCGGGAGACGACGGAGGGATCGACCGTTCCTATGGCCTGACGCTGATCTGCCTGATGAGCGTGGGGCTGCTGTTCGGCGTCATGGCGGTCTTCTTTCCGGAGCTGATCATGCAGATGTATACGGATAAGGCCGCGATCCGGGAGATCGGGATCGAGTATCTGAAGATCGTGGGCTTTGCCTATCCTCTGACGACACTTTCCATGTCCGCCAGCGCACTGCTCCGTTCTACAGAACGGGTGCGGATCCCTCTTGCGGCATCCATTGTCTCTGTCCTGACAAATATCTTCCTGAACTGGGTGCTGATCTTCGGCCGCTTCGGCCTGCCGAAGATGGGTGTCCGCGGCGCGGCCGCCGCGACGGTGGCTGCAGGCTTTGTGAATGCCGCGCTGATCTATGTGCTGGCTGCCATCAGGAAATACCCGTATCTGTTCCATTTCCGCAGGCATTTCCTGTGGAAAAAGGCGCATGTCCGGCTGTTCCTGACCAAATGCTTCCCGATCCTGATGAATGAGATCCTGATCGGTGTGAGCGGCATGATCATCAGTATCGTGCTGGGCCATCAGTCAGAGCCGGCCATCGCGGCAGTCGCTGTGTTCCGTACCATTGAAGGCCTGTTCATCGGCTTCTTCTCCGGCTTTTCCAGCGCCGCTTCCATTCTGGTGGGCAAGGCGGTGGGTGCGGGAGAGCATGAGCTGGCCTGGGCCAGGGCAAAGCGGATCGTGTATTTTACCGGAGGCTCCATGCTTCTTTTATCCCTGGTGCTGCAGTTTGTGAAGCTGCCCGTTCTCCGGCTGATGGGCCTCAGCGGAGAATCTCTTGAGATCGGAAGCCGGCTGCTCCTGATCTTCGGAGGCGTCGCGGTGATCCGGCTGATGAACTGGGTGCAGAACGATACCTACCGTTCCGCAGGCGATTCCGTAACGGGAACTGTAATGGAGATCGTTTTTATGTATGTGCTGGTACTGCCGGTGCTGCTTTTGAACTATAAAGTATTCCATACGCCGCTTATGATCCTGTTTGTATGCGTTTATATGGATGAACCCATCCGGTTTATCCTGATGCAGATCCACATGTATTCCGGCCGCTGGATCCGGCCGGTAACACCGGAGGGCCAGGCAGTGCTGCCGGCATTCAGAGAAAAATATCATATCAAGGTAAAGGAATGAAAAAAGATCCTGATCCCGGATGGTTCCGTGATCAGGATCTTTTGACAATAAAAAAGAGCGCGAGACGGGGATCGAACCCGCGAACTCCTCCTTGGCAAGGAGGCGTAGTACCACTCTACTACTCGCGCACACAA
>CADCQD010000303.1 GCA_902803485.1 uncultured Eubacteriales bacterium
CCGATGATCATGAAGACCAGCATCCATCCGTATCCGAAAACGCCGATCCTGAAGGCTCTGAAGACCTCCAGAAGATACAGGGCAAAGGTAATATATACCATCCATCTTCCGCGGACAGGGATGATGAACATCAAAAGGAACTGCGCGTCCGGGAAGATCATGGCGAAAAGGACGAACAGCATAGCCAGTACATAATACGGGTTCAGGTACGTTGCAAATACACTATACTCATCCGGCATCAGGTAATAAAACAGGAAGCCGGCGATGATCATCATGAACCATCCGATGACCAGGAACGCGTTCAGCCGGAATCTGCCGATGATCCGCTCCAGAGAATTCGCGATCGATATGAAAATAAAGCAGGTAATAAAAGTCAGGAAAATGTTCCCGGAACCCGGCATCATGACGATGTAGGTAAACAGCCGCCAGACCTGTCCCCGCAGGATATCCGCGGGCGAAAAACACAGATACATCAGGACCGACGGCGCGACATAATCCAGCAGATAACCGAAAACAAATGCTCCGACAAATACATAGATCAGATTCGGCAGCCGCAGCCTTCCGAACTTTTTCTCCAATTTATCAAGAATTGTCATTATTGATTCCCCTTGTACGCGGCTTCTGCCTGCGGAGAGATCACGCGGCGGATGCCGACAGGTTCGCCCAGATAATTGTAATTATCCGCAACGATCCCCCGGGCTTCCGAAGCCGCATGGATCATTTTACCATTACCGATATAGATCGCCACATGGCCTACCCCCGGCGTCACCGTACCGTTCCTGTAGCCGTGGAAGAACAGAAGATCTCCGGGAAGCGCTTCCGCCATGCTGCCGACCGCGCTGCCCCATTTCGCCTGTTCTGATGAAAGCCTCGGCAGGTTAATGCCGAAAGATTCATAGATCCGGAGCGTAAAGCCCGAACAGTCCACACCGGTAGCAAGATCGATACCGCCCCAGACGTAGGAACCGCCGTAATACTCAAAAGCTTTATTCACGATCCCAAGCCGGAGTTCGGATACATTCTGGTCATTCCCGAAAAAGATCGGTTCCTCCAGGGTATACCGCACGTCTACATGATCTCTTTCCACATATCCGGAAAGCCCTTCCGTGATCTGGATCTTTACCCAGCTGCCCAGAATGTCCAGCACCCGGTAGCCGTTCTCAGGGTTGATCATGAAAACAACTTCTTCATTCTTATTCGCGCTTCGGTAGACCGGAAGGCCATCGCCGGAAGGCAGGGTCTCCCGCTTCGCAAAGGCGTTGTTCTTGCAGTATTCCATGGCAAGGACTTCGCCTTCTTCTTCTGTTGCCACGAATTCTCCGGATACATATCCTTCATTTTCTCCGGAACGGATCCTGAGCCAGCCGTTATCCTCCTTTTCCAGCACCGTCACTGCCGAATTCCGCATCGCTTTTCCGATGGTCACTGCCGACGGGTCCGGAGACTTCCGGATATTCAGGAAGTTGTTCACGTTATGGATCACGCCGATGGGCTCATATTTCGCTGTAACCGTAAACCGGGGATCGCTCTCAAGTTCAGACTGTGTTTCTCCGGAATCAGCAGTATCTGTATTTTCCGGTTCATCCGGAACGGCCGGTTCTTCATTCTCCGGTTCCGCAGCTTCCGGTGTTTCAGACACCGAAGGCTCCGTCTGCTCCGGCTCTGCCGGATCCGTATCCTCCGCCTCCGGGGTATCAGCCGTCTGCTCCGGCTTATCTTCCTTTGTATCAGCAGTCGTATCAACAGCCGCCGGCGGATCTTCCTGCTGGTTCCGTTCCTTCAAAAGCGCGTTCAGATTGATAATACCGAAGCCGACGTTGACAAACGAAAGCAGGACCAGAAGAATGATAAACGCGCCTCTGATCCGCTGTTCTCTTTTTCTTTTTGCCAGCTTCTTCTTCCGGATCTCTTCCCGGGAAGCTCCGGAGTATAAATGATCTTCACTCATTCGTCAGTTTGTCCTTCTTTACAAAGAGATCCGGAGATCTTGTATGAATTTGCCGCGCCGATCACGACAATGATATCGCACTCGTTTTTTTCGCGGAGCTCTTTCAAAAGGTCTCTGATCTTTTCATATTCTTCTGCGTAAAGGATCCTGTCGGAAGCCTCCCGCCAGACGTTTTCAGCAATAGGTTTCACGCCCTTATGCACTTCTCGGCCAAGGTGTGTTTTCGTAATGATCACATGGTCCGCAATGGTCAGCGCGTCCACATACTGCCGGAACATCAGAAGAAGCCTTGAGACCTGGTGAGGTTCGAACACCGCGCAGATCTTCCTGCCTTCAAAGTATTCCGTGCACATGGTAAGGACGGAACGGATCTCCGTGGGATGATGGGCATAATCATCATACACCGGGATCCCCTGGAAACGCCCCACACTGTCAAAACGGCGGCCCACACCGGAAAAAGCCAGAAGCGAACGCTGAATATCCGGGTCCCTGACGCCAAGCACATGGCCGATGATGGACGCGCAGACCGCATTGCTTACGTTATAGTCGCCAAACAGATTCATCCGGAAGGAATGGGTACCGTTCCGGTCAAAGATCTCAAAAGACGTGCCGGAACCGGTTTTCAGCGTCGTCCTGTAGTAAACGACCTCTGTCAAAGGAAGCTCGTCCGGATGCAGTTTATCATCACGGGTAAAAATGATCTTTCTCGCGGCGCGCACATTCGGCTCATCGGAAATTCTGTGAAGTACGTCCACCGCGCCTTCGCTGTCGCCGTTCAGGATCAGCGTTTTCAGATTCGGGCTTCCGGCGACAAAACTGCAGTAAGCGCTGATCACGTCATCATAATCGCGGAAGCATTCAGGATGATCCATTTCCGCGTTATTGATCACGGCGATCTCCGGATGGTAATTCAGGAAATTCCGGTTAAACTCATCCGCTTCGCAGAGAAACAGGCTGCTTTCTCCGTACCGTCCGCCGCTGCCCCACTTTTTATATACGCTTCCGCCCTCAACAGACGGATCCAGCCCGGCGTCGATCAGGATCTCCGCCGTCATAAACGTAGTCGTCGTCTTCCCGTGGGTGCCGGAAACCGCGATCACCCTCTTGTCCTTCTGCAGATATCTGCCCATGAATTCCTGCCAGGTCATCAGGATCCCCCGCTCCCGGGCAAGGCAGAGCTCCGGATTATCCGGATTGATATCAAACAGGGCCGGCGATACCGCCACATAATCCACGTCATCCGTCAGATGAGAAGCGTCATGCCCCTCATGGATCTCTATATTCAGCTTTTTTAATTCTTTTGCGTAATAGGAGTCCGTATTCTGGTCACAGCCGCTGACGCGGTAGCCAGCCTTCGCGGCAAGCATCGCAATGGACGCGCAGCCTGATCCGCAGATCCCCATAAAATGCACATGTCTTGAACCGTCTTCAGACATTCCCTACTCCTTCATGCCGGAAAACCGGCTCGTATTTACCGATCCATTAATTACACAGAATAATATTATAAACGAATTTGCCGGATCTTTCAATGTTATTTTCGCCTTATCCGCGTTCCAGGAGCTCTACCATCAGCATTTCCAGCGCTGTGAATTCCTGAAGATCTCCTGTTTTTACATCCTGTTCGCTTGACGCGGCAAGTTCAAGGCACTGCTTCAGCCGGCTCTCGGTGAAGCGGTCCGCGATCCGCCGCAGCCTTTTCACCACGTACGGAGAACGGATACCGAGAATACGCGACATCTCGTCATCCCGGATCCCTTCCTTCGCCAGGCTTTTTACAGAGAAAAGCTGTGAAAACTGGCGCGAGATCAGAAACAGGAGCCGCATCGGCGGTTCTTTTTCTCTGATCAGGCCTTCATAGATCTCAAAAGCCTTTGCGGCATTCCCCTCGGAAAGCGCGTCTGTCAGGTCAAACACTCGGATCTCCGTACTTTCTGTAATAATACTTCTGATATCTGTTTCTCTGACAGATCCTTCTTCTCCCGCGTATGCGGCCAGCTTGTCCATCTCATTTGTGATCTGGTCCAGGCTGCCGCTCAGACGCTCCATGAGAAGGTCATAGGCCCTTTTCGTGATCTGTATGCGGTTCTTTTTCAGGATCGACTGGACGAAAGACGCCCTGGCCGCGCCGTCCGGCTGAGACAGTTCCGCGGCGCGCCCGATCTCCGATACTTTTTTATACAGTTTATTTCTTTTATCGATCTCGGTTTCAGAAAAAATGACTGCCGCAGTCTCCGGGAGAGAGTCCAGCCACTCAGAAAAGCCATCGGACGCGGACTTGAAAAGACCGGTATCCCGCAGGATCACAAGCCTTTTCTCCGCAAAAAACGGCATGGTGTCCGTAAAGTCCCGGAGCGTGGAAAGCTGAAGATCCTTCCCCTCTGCCTGAAAAAGGTTCATTTCATCGCCGTGAAGCAGCGCGTGTTTAAACGCGTTGACATAATA
>CADCQD010000304.1 GCA_902803485.1 uncultured Eubacteriales bacterium
TATTTATCCATATGGTAGCTGATCTTCTCCACCAGCTCCTGATACGCTTCCTTTGTCATTTCTTCGCTCTCCCATGAAGGCCGGAGATCAGCGTCCTTTTTTCTTCTCCGCGGATCTCCCGGTATTCGCCGGATCTCAGTTCTCCCAGCGTAACATTCATGATGCGGACGCGTTTCAGCGCGCGCACGTCATATCCCATGGTCTGGCACATCCGCCGGATCTGCCGGTTCAGTCCCTGGGTCAGGATGATCGTCAGCTTTTTCTCTCCTGCACGGCGGATCCTGCACGGTGCGGTGGTCTTCTGAAGCTCCTTCAGATATACGCCCTTCTCCAGCCGGCGGATGAATTCATCCGTCGGGTCCCTGTCCAGCGTCACCTCATATTCTTTTTCATGGTGTCCTGACGCTTTGGTCAGTTCCGCCATGAACGCGCCGTCATTCGTTAAGAAGATCAGCCCTTCGGAGTCCTTATCCAGCCGGCCCACCGGGTACAGCCGCTCCGGCCGGTCCACCAGATCGACGATATTCTGTTCCCCCTTGAAGGTCCGGGTGGTGCATACCACGCCCACCGGCTTATTCACGGCGATGATCACTTTGTCCGGAGCATCGGCTTCCACCGCGCGCCCTTCCACCGTGATCCGGTCCGCGTCCGTCACCTTCTGCCCCATCACAGCGGGCTTCCCGTTCACCAGGATCACGCCAAGCGCGGTCAGCCGGTCCGCCTCTCTCCGGGAACAGATCCCTTTATCACTCAAATACTTATTCAATCTGACGGGCTCCAAGACCTGTCCTCCTTTTCCAAAAGCAGGGGTGCAAGCACCCCTGCCTGTTTCTTATCCGGCACTTTCCTCCGCAGATCCCTTAAAAACGGATCTCATGACCGCATTCCGCGGATCTGTAGATGGCTTCCAGGATCTTCGTTACCATGAAGGCTTCTTCCGGCTTGACCAGGGGCTCCGTGCCATCCATGATGGCCTTCAGCCACTGGCGGCAGTCGATATCGCCGGGATTGGCGGATCCGCCCTCAAAGTACGCCACGCCGCCGCCTCCTGCCAGCGTCTCATCCATCAGCTGGCCGTTTCTGCCGCGGTTGTAGACCAGGGTCTGCTTCGGATAGCTCATACCGGAAAGGATCTCCGCGCCTGCCTTCGTTCCGCAAAGCGTGGTGCTGGCTTCCCGGGATTCTCTCATATTGATGGCCCAGGCCGCTTCCAGATTGATGGCCGCGCCGTTTTTCATCTTGATGAAGCCCATGGCGCTGTCTTCCACTTCATAGGTCTCCGGATCCCAGGGACCAAAGGCATTGCCCTCTGTGGCCTGCGCCAGATGGCCGAGCTTAAAGAACACGCTGCCGGTGACGGATTCCACGTCGTAGTTGTTCATGCACCAGAGCGTCATGTCCAGCGCATGGGTGCCGATATCGATCAGCGGTCCGCCGCCCTGAAGCGCCTTATTCGGGAACACGCCCCAGGTGGGGACTGCGCGGCGGCGTACAGCGTGCGCCTTGCCGTAGTAAATGTCTCCCAGATCTCCTGCGTCGCAGGCTTTCTTCAGATTCTGGACCTCCGCGCGGAAACGGTTCTGATAACCGATGGTGAACTGTTTTCCGCTCTTCTTCCATGCATCCAGCATCTTCTGAGCGTCTTCCGTGCTGTGGCTCATGGGCTTTTCGCAATATACGTGCTTTCCTGCCTCAAACGCCGCTACCGTGATCTCGCAGTGGCTGACGTTCGGAGTGCAGACGTGGACCACTTCCACCTCAGGATTCGCGACAAGCTCATGATAGTCTTCGCATACAAACGCGCCGGGAACGCCGTACTCTTCCGCCGCTTTCTGCGCCCGTTCCGGAATAATATCGCAGAACGCCACGACCTCGCACAGGTCGCTGTTTTTCTTCATGGCCGGAAGGTGCTTCTGATTCGCGATGCCGCCGCAGCCAACGATTCCGATCTTCAGTTTTGCCATTTTCTTCTCCTTTTCTATGGTTGATTTCATGATGTTCTTTTCAAACAGAAACTATGATATATATTATAAGGTAAAAACGGGCTTCCCGCAATCAAAAACAGCAGGATCGCCCATATTTACATTCGGAGGAAGAACAGCTATATTATAGGAGTGAGAAAACCTATACGGAGGTACTGATATGCGATCATATCGTCATATGCTTTTACAGCGCGCCGCTCTTCTGGCCGCGCTTCTCATGTTAGCCGCTGCCGTATTCGGTATACGGACCGTCCCGGTATATGCCGAAAACGCCGGTGAAGCAGCTTCGGAAGATGCCGGGGACGCAGCTTCCGAAGACGCGGACGCGCAGGAAGACCCCGGGGACGAGGACGCGTCTCACGGTGATGAAGAAAGTGATCCTGAGGAACCGCTTCCTGTGAAATATGATCCCCGTCCGGACGGCGTCTCCGCGGTCCGGAACCAGATCTGGGGCACCTGCTGGGCGCAGGCCGGCATCTCCACTTTTGAAAGCTATCTCATCCGGCAGGGGCTTGAGGATCCGGATATCCAGCTTTCTGTAGAAGATCCGCTCTGGTGGGCGCGGAGCTCGTGGATGCTGAGAGGCCGCAACGACGGCGCGAAGCCGGCCGCTATTACCGGTTATTTTACAACGCGGGGCGTCCGTTCCGAGGAAGATATCCCGTACCTCAGCGAGCCTTCAGAAGAGGAAGCAGCGGACATCGAGTTTTTCGGCGAAGGCCGCAATCAGCAGCCGGAGAATTATGATACGGCGCCGGTCCTTTATGAAGTCACGGACATGATCTTCTTTAAAGACGTGGAACCCGGGGAGATCAAGAAACTGATCCTGGAATACGGAGCGGTATCCACCATGCTTTATCAGACTGCGGATCTCCTGAATGAGGAGACCTCCGCCACCTGGGCCGTATATGATGAAATAAACGCGTCCAACCATGCCGTTTCCGTGGTGGGATGGGATGATGAGTTCCCGAAAGAGAATTTTAAAGAATTAGACGGTCGGATCCCTGAAAATGACGGCGCCTGGCTCATTAAAAACAGCTTCGGCACGGATTTCGGAAGCGACGGCGGTTTCAACTATGTTTCCTATGAAGACGCGTATCTTTTCAAGGAAAAGGATCCGCTGTGTTTTGGCTACTGCATCGCGGGTGTCCGGGAGCCTGAGGATATGAAGGTTTATCTGACGGATCAGTACGGAGCCGTCAGTGCGCTGGAGCTTCCGGAGGAAGAAACCGGCGTCTTCGCGAATATCTATGATTTCGGGGAAGACGAACAGCTCATCGACGTGAGCTTTGTCACCTGGACGAAAGGCGGATCTTACCAGGCATATTACGCGCCGGTCAAGGAAGACGTCCCGGATGCTGATGAATCCTCCTGGACGCTCCTTTCGGAGGGAGACATCGAATACGCCGGCTATATGACCGTATCCTGTGAATGGGACGACCCGGTCCCGGAGGGAAAAGGCGCCGTGATCCTTGTGATCTCAGGGGAAGTTCCCAGCATCGGCACGGAAGAACCGCTGCATAAAGACACGCGTACCCTGTATAATCCGCAGTATGACCCGGGAACGGCCTTTATGATGAAGGACGGCGCGTTTGTTCCCGCGGAAGCTGAAAGAACCCTGATCGACGGATTTACCTATCTGGAAAAACCGGACCTTTCGATCCGCGCGTATACGAAGAAAAGGTGAGGCTCACGCCTCACCTTTTCCATTCCCGCCGTTTCCCCGGTATTCCAGGCACAGCATCGTCAGATCGTCAAACTGCTCCGCGTCTCCCGTAAAACCGGTAACAGACGCCGTGACGTGGCTGAGGATCTGCTCCGGTGTGCCGTTCCCTGCGGAATTCAGCGCAGAAAGCATCCGGTCTGTGCCGTACTGCCGTCCGTCCGCGTCATTTGCTTCCGGCAGGCCGTCGGTATAAACAAAGAGCCTGGCGCCGGGCTTCATTTCCAGTACATACTCCCGGTACTTCATTTCATCCATACCGCCCACCACAAAACTGTGCGGATCCTTATAGAGCCTGAAGTCTTCTCCCGGAAGCGCGAGGGCCGGAAATTCGTGCCCCGCGTTCGCGGCCGTCAGTTTTCCCGTGGAGATCTCCAGGATCCCGAGCCACAGGGTAACAAACATTTCCTCCCGGTTGCTGGAACAGATCTGATGATTCATGGTCTCCAGCACTCTGGCGGGAGACAGCCCGGACATGGTATGCACGTCCGCCAGGATCTTGGTGGCCATCATGAACAGCGCCGCGGGCACGCCCTTTCCGGATACGTCCGCGATCATCAGCGCCAGATGATCCTCATCCACCAGGAAGAAATCATAGAAATCGCCGCCCACTTCCTTAGCAGGAGTCATGGATGCGTAAATGTCAAATTCCGTACGGCCGGGGAAGGCGGGGAAGACTCCGGGCAGCATGTTCTCCTGGATCCTGCTGGCCAGGGAAAGTTCCGTACCGATCCGCTCCCGTTCCGCGGTCATCTGCGTAAGATGTTCCGTATTGTCAATGATACGCGTCTGCATGGACTGGATCTCATGATAGAGATATCCGATCTCATCATCGCGTGAAATATTCAGCTGGACCACGTCCTCACGGCTCGCGGCTCCGTCTCCGGAGGCAAAACGCGCCGCCGCTTTCGCCAGCTGCCTGAGCGGACGGACCGCCATCTGCCTCAGGATGAGCAGGCTGATCACAATGGCCGCGAACACCATCAGCCCGATCAGCAGCAGGCACTGCAGGAGATACGACCTCTGCCCCTGCCGGCTTTCTGTCACGTCACAGGCATAGATCATCCATATGGTCACCCCGTCGTTTTCCACCGGCGAGACTCTGACCAGTTCTGTCCGGCCTTGATACTCCGATAAAAAGGGCCTTCGGCTTTTCCGGCTGAGATACTCACTGATCTCCCCGACCTCTTCGAACCGGCCTCCGAAATCCCGGATCTGCCACCGCGAATACGCGTCATAACTGGAATACATTTCCAGAATATGGATATAGCCGCCGTCTTCGTTCTCCGCCAGGATCCTGACACGGGAGATCCCCGCTTTTTCAGCAACGCCCAGGACAGCGTAGCCATACAGCAGATAAACATAACTCGCGTCAAAAGGATCTGTACTTTCGCCGTCTTCGCTGCCGAACTTCTCATTTACTTCATCCCGCGTCCAGATCTCGCTCTTTCCGCCGGCATCGAGTATTATATACTGCGACAGCCACTCCTGGACCGGCGCGTCCGCATCCTGCTTTTCCGACTCCGTATACGCTTCCATATAGCCGTCCATGCACGCCAGGCGGTACAGCAGCGTGGTGTTATTCAGGATCTCTGTACCTTCTTCGGAAAAAACGCTGTCCGCGGACTCCAGGTTATCATAAAAAGGCGCGTAGACGGTCTTTGTATACGTTTTATACGTGATCATGACCAGCACAAGAGAAACGACCAGTACCATGGCAGTCAGAAGGATATTCAGTTTTACCGCGATCGACATGCCCTTTTTCTTCATTTACGTATCTTCTGTGTATTCATCCGTTTCATCAGATAATGAGCATGGCGTCCCCGAAGCTGAAAAAGCGGTACCGCTCCCGGACAGCTTCTTCGTACGCGCGCAGCACATTTTCCCTGCCGGCCAGTGCGGACACCAGCATGATCAGGGTCGACTGGGGCAGATGGAAATTCGTGATCAGCCCGTCCAGGACCTTGAATTTGTATCCGGGATAAATAAAGATCTCCGTCCAGCCGCTCACCGGCCTGAGGCGTCCCTGCTCATCTGCCGCGGATTCTATGGTCCTGCAGGACGTGGTGCCCACGCAGATGACCCGGTGTCCCGTATCCTTCGCCCGGTTGATCTTTTCCGCAGCGTCCTCATCGATGATATAGAACTCCGAATGCATATGGTGATCTTCGATGTGCTCCACTTTCACCGGCCGGAAGGTCCCGAGCCCCACATGGAGCGTCACCTCAGCGATACTGATCCCTTTTTCGCGGATCGCCTGAAGCAGCTCCGGCGTAAAATGAAGTCCGGCAGTGGGCGCCGCGGCGGAGCCTTCATATTTCGCGTATACGGTCTGATAACGGTCCTTATCCTGGAGCTTGTGGGTGATGTACGGCGGGAGAGGCATTTCTCCCAGTTTGTCCAGGATCTCCTCGAAGATCCCTTCATATTCAAACCGGATCAGCCGGTTGCCTTCATCCACGACGTCCGTGACCTCTGCTTTGAGGAGGCCGTCACCGAAACTGAGCCGGGTCCCGGGCCTCAATTTTTTCCCCGGCTTGACCAGGGTCTCCCACACGTCTCCTTCCCGACGTTTTAAAAGAAGCACCTCGATCTTCCCGGTCTTACCTTCCCGTGTGCCGTAGAGCCGCGCGGGAATGACCTTGGTGTTATTGATGACCAGGCAGTCGCCGGGCTCCAGTTCGCGGATCACCTCATGGAACACGCTGTGGCGGAATCCACCCGTTTTCTTATCCAGAATGAGCAGCCGGGAATCGTCCCGTTTCTGTATGGGATCCTGCGCGATCAGCTCTTCCGGCAGTTCATAATCAAAATCCTTAACGTCCATCTTCCTCTTCCTTTAATCTGTCCAGAGCCCTGCGGTATCCGCCG
Organism: uncultured Eubacteriales bacterium; assembly: GCA_902803485.1. Lineage (GTDB taxonomy): Bacteria > Bacillota > Clostridia > Lachnospirales > Lachnospiraceae > UBA1267. The sequence continues at coordinate 6,577 of CADCQD010000304.1, forward strand.
TCGCCGTAATTCAGGCATTTCGACACGCGGCTGATGGTGGCAGCCGAGACGCCGGTACGTTCAGAGATGGTCTGATAGCTTTCCCCGCGGCTCAGCAGAACAGCCGTTTCCAGCCTTTTCGCCATATCCTGCAGCTCTTTTATGGTACAGAGATCCTCAAAAAAGAGATAGCACTCTTCCGTATTCTCAAGTTTCAGTATGGACCGGAACAGCCGGTCCATGGATGGTGAATGCAAGTCTTTCATTCCGCACCTCCTTCTTGAATGCCATCTAACTTTAACACTTTATAGTATTAAAGTCAACCGGATTTTCATTGCAGCTTTTTTTGTTTTCTGAGCTCCGGTTTATTCACAAAATGAGTTTCAGTCTGTACCTCTTACGAAATCAGCGCAATTACTTGCTCCGGCATCGTCTGATTCGGTTTATCCACGTTATCAACCATGTCCACATGGTTTTGCGGATAAACTATCTCAAACTCATGTGGAAGAAAAACACAGATATTCCGCCGATTTATTAGAGTCCTGAAAATACTCCACATTATCCACAGTATCCACACGATTCATGCAATCAAGTGTGCAAAAAACGGCACTTTCTTTTTCTCTTTTTTGTGCTATACTTGCTGTCGTTAAAGGGGCGGCGCCCCTGTACCGGACATCAGGAGGCCGGCAGCAGCTATGAAGAGACTGATCCTTACCAGAGAGCAAAAAAACATTAATATAGAGATCCCCGTGGAGTTTATCGATATCCAGATGCCCCAGGCCTCCGGCGACGCGCTGAAGGTCTATCTCTATTTGTGCCGTGCTGCCCAGGATCCCTCCATCGCTCTGTCTGTGACTGATATGGCGGACCTTTTTGACGTGACGCCCAAGCGGATCATGCAGTCCCTGGCATACTGGGAGGAGTGCGGGCTTCTCGCGCTTTCCTATTCCGGCGGCGAACTTTCCGGGATCCGCCTGATATCTGACACGTCTTCCTCTCCGGATCCCGGAGAAGAGGTTTCCGCGCCTGAGAGCGCCGGGGAGGATCTCCTCCCGGCCAGCGGCGCCTCCGCCGGATATCCGGATACGGTATCTGATCATAAGGCCGACGTACTGGATCCCTCCGTCCTGGACCGGGACGCGGAATTTTCGGAGCTCCTCGGCCTTTCTGAATATTATCTGAAACACCCGCTGAATTCTTCGCAGCGCCGTTCCCTCGGGCTCTGCTACCTGATGTTCGGACGCCGGAGCGACGTGGTGGAATACCTGCTGGAGTACTGCATCGAGCACGGCCGCACTTCTTTCCATTATATAGAGGGCGTTGCCCGCGGCTGGAAGGAAGACGGGTATGAAACGCTGGCGGATATCAAAGCCGGCACCGCGCTCCGCAGCAAAAACGTCTACAGCGTGATGAACGCCTTCGGGCTCGGAAACCGCGCGCCGGTGCGCGAGGAGGCGGAGTATATCGAAAAATGGACGGCGGAGTTTGATCTTCCCGTCATCCTGAAAGCCTGCGACCGCACCATGGCCAGGATCCACGCGCCCAGCTTCCGTTACGCGGACACCATTCTTTCCTCCTGGAAGGAAAGCGGCGTCCGGACCGTGCAGGACATCGACGCCGCGGATCTGAAGCATCAGGCCCAGAAACCCGCGGAAACCGTCCGCAGCCAGCGGCCCGCGAAGCAGATCGTGAATTTCGAACAGCGCGACACGGACTATGACCGCATCGTCAGCGGTTATCAGAACAACTGAAGGAGCGTTCATGGCACTGAGAACCGAACAATATAACGCGCTGATGCGTGAATACAGCCAGCGCCAGCTCCGGAACCGCCGCGAACTGGAAGAGCGGACCGCGGAGATCAGCCGGCGTGTCCCGCGCCTTCCGGAACTGAAGCGCGCGCTTACGACAAACGCGGCCGCCTGCGCGAGAGCAGGGATCCGCGGACAGAAAGAAGAGCTTGCGGCCCTGGAAAAGGAACGGGAAGCGCTGAAAGAGGAACTTTCCCGCCTGCTCTCCTCCGGACTCTTTGATCCGAAGGACCTGGAACTCAGGTACGACTGCCCGGACTGCCGGGATACCGGTTTCATCGGCAGCACCCCCTGCCATTGTTTCCGCCAGGCCGCCATCGAGCTCCTGTATGAGAGAAGCACCATCCGGAACCGTCTCGCGAAGGAGAATTTCGATACCCTCTCCATGGAGTATTACGACCGGACCGCGCCGGAAGGAAAGCGGTCGCAGTATGACTACATGAAAGACCGGATCGCGTTCTTCCGCCGCTACGCGGATGAATTTGACAAAAAGGGCGGCAGCCTTCTGTTCTACGGCCCCACAGGTACGGGAAAGACGTTTTTCTCGAACTGCATCGCCCGGGAACTGATCGAAACCTGCCATTCCGTGGTATATTTTTCAGCAATTGACCTGTTTGACCTTTTCTCCAGGAACACTTTCAGTTATAATGAAGAGGAGAGCGAAGAGCTGGACCGTTTCATTACGGAAAGCGATCTCCTCATCATTGACGATCTGGGAACGGAGCACGTCACGCAGTTCACGGTAAGCAAGCTGTTTTACTGTATCAATGAACGGCTGAATGCCGGAAAGAGCACGCTGATCTCCACCAACCTGAATCCCGGAGCGCTCCGCGACCTTTACACGGAACGTGTGGCGTCCCGGATCTTCAGCAGCTTTGAACCGGTTGCTTTCAGCGGCCGCGACATCCGTATCATGAAAAAATACGGTGCGGAAGAGCAAACTTCATAAACGCACGAAAGGGAGGTATCATGTCATCTAAAAACATCCAGTCCATTCCGGTAGGTCCCCTCGGCATCATCGCTATGAAAAACATCGAGCCTCTGGCAGAGAAGGTCGACGCGTACATTGCCAGCTGGAGAAGCGAACGGGATAAGGAATCCGAAGAGAATGAGATCCATTTCCGCGGATATACCAAAGACAGCTATATCATTGAAGCGGAGACCCCCCGGTTCGGTTCCGGCGAAGGCAAGGGACGTATCAAGGAGTCCGTCCGCGGTGATGATATCTACATCATGGTGGACGTGCTGAACTACAGTCTCACGTATAAGCTCTGCGGCATCATCAACCACATGTCTCCGGATGATCATTACCAGGATCTTAAGCGTATCATCGGCGCCATCGCAGGGAAAGCGACCCGCGTCAATGTGATCATGCCCTTCCTGTATGAAAGCCGGCAGCACCGCCGTACCGCCCGCGAGTCTCTGGACTGCGCCCAGATGCTGCAGGAACTGATCGCCTGCGGCGTGGACAATATCATTACCTTCGACGCGCATGATCCCCGCGTGCAGAACGCCATTCCCAATGAAGGCTTCGAAAACGTGACCTGCACCTATCAGTTCATCAAGAAGATCTGCAAGGTCTCTCCGGATCTGCTGATCGATAAGGACCACCTGATGGTCATCAGCCCGGACGAGGGCGGCATGGGCCGTGTGGTCACTTTCGCGAACTACCTGGGCGTGGACGCCGGCATGTTCTATAAGCGCCGCGACTATACGCGCATCGTGGACGGAAAGAACCCCATCGAGGCGCATGAATTCCTGGGCCGGGACGTGGAAGGAAAGGACGTCCTGATCCTGGACGATATGATCTCCTCCGGTGATTCCATGATCGAGGTGGCTGCGGAACTGAAAAAGCGCCACGCGCGCCATGTGTACTGCCTCGCGACCTTCGGCCTGTTCACCAACGGGCTGGAAAAGTTCGACAAAGCCGCGGCTGACGGGCTGATCTACAAGGTGCTGACGACGAACCTCTCCTATCTTCCTCCGGAACTTCTGGAGCGGCCGTATTACGCCTGCGTGGACCTCAGCAAATACATCGCGCTGATCATTGACAGCCTGAATCATAATTATACCCTGGGCGATCTTCTGTCGCCCACGGACCGTATCAATACCTTCCTGAACAATCATAAGGCCAGCCAGCTGGAAAGGATCAAAAAAGTCCAGCAGTGACCGCCGGATGACGCCGGAAGAAAATACAGATACGCATGAAAAGAGTCTGCAAAACCTGCGGTTACGCGGGTCCTGCGGGCTCTTTTTTCCACGTCAGCCGGTGCAGCTCGCTGTATTCCCGGAGTTCCCGGAAATCCTGCTGCCGGAGCGCTTCATAAAGGATGATGGCTGCGGCATTGGAGAGATTCAGCGAACGGTAATCATCCTTCATCGGGATCCGGATGCAGTCCTTCTCATGGTTGACCAGGATCTCCTCCGGGATCCCGGCCGTCTCTTTGCCAAACATAATATAATCGTCCGGGCCGTACGTGACCTCAGCGTAGGTCTGATGCGCCTTCGTGGTCGCCATGTAAATGTGCGCGCCCGGGTTTTTCGCAAGAAAATCCTCAAAATCTTCATAAACGCGGACGTCCAGGTCTTTCCAGTAGTCCAGCCCGGCACGTTTCAGCGCCTTTTCCGAAAGGGAAAAACCCAGCGGGCGGATCAGGTGGAGCACCGTTCCGGTCGCCACGCAGGTGCGCCCGATGTTCCCTGTGTTGGAAGGGATCTCCGGTTCATGTAATACGATGTGCATTATCCAAACTCCTCCAGTATCAGTACAGCGTCCGGGGCCGGCCGGTCCAGATGGCGCTCCTCTCCGTCGTGAAGCAGAAGTTTCTTTTGATCCTCCCGGATCACGCCGATCACTTCCGCGGCGATCCCGGCGGCATGAAGCTCACGGATCACAGGCTCCGCGTCCGGAACCGCAGCCAGCATGCAGCCGCAGGAATACAGGGTATACGGATTCAGTCCCAGCGCTTCCGTGATCTCAATGGTCTCCTGATGGACCGGTATGGATTTCAGATCCACGCTGAAGCCTGTGCCGTACCCCTCCGAAAACTCCCATAACGCTCCCAGAATGCCGCCTTCAGATACGTCGTGCATGACGGCGCCGTACCGTCTCAGGACGGCGGCTTCCGGAGATGCGGAAAACCGGCGCCGCGAAACGGCTTCCCTGAGATACGATGCCGCGAAGATCCCGGAAAGGACTTCCTTTCTGCCTTCCGCAAGAAGCGCTGCGCCGGCGTCCCCGGGGAATCCGGTGAGAAGAAGCGCCTGTCCCGGCGCGGGCGCGGGGGCGCGGTCTGTGCCGTACCCGCCTTCAAAACAGCCCGAAATCATCACGGTAAGCACAGGCACGTGCACATTTCCGCTGAAGCAGGTATGGCCGCCGGAAATCACAACTTTTTCACCTTCCGCCGCCTGCCGGAACGCTTCCATGCATGCCTTCAGCGCGCTTTCCTTCCCGTTCGCAGGCAGCGTCAAAGACAGCGACGCCCGGTCCGGAAGGATCCCTTCCGCGAGGGCGCTGTTATACGCGCGGAAAAAGGCGAGCTCCTCCTTGAGAAGCCCGCTGTATATCACCGTATTTACAGAGCAGCCGATCCGCCCTTCCCCCAGAAGGACCGCGTCCCTCGCGATCCTGGTCCGTTCCTTCTTTTCAAAAGGCACCCGGAGCACCGACCGGATCAGTGTCTGAAATGCCGCCTTTCCTTTATTCATAGCATCGAAAGCGCGCCCCAGATGGTGGTCGCGAGCATTACCGCAACAATGACGATGATAATGATCGAAACGATGCGCTTTCTTTTCTTACCGCCTTCTCCGTGAAACTGGATCATGGGTCACTCCTTTATCTTCTGTTTCGTGGTTTTCTTCTCTGTGCCGCCATCCGCGGACGGACAGACCTCCTGTAAAAAACACTGCGCACAGGCCGGTTTTCTGGCCGTACA
>CADCQD010000305.1 GCA_902803485.1 uncultured Eubacteriales bacterium
ATCGTCAGCATCGCGTTTGTCTGAAGATATAATTTGTCGTAATTGTCCGCGCGCGCGGAAACCGCGATATACCGGTTGCCGCCGCGGTCTGAAAACACACCGATGATGCATCTTCCCGCCTGTTCCGTATAGCCGGTCTTGCTGTACAGATACTTGATCCCCTCCGGCGGCACCGTAAAGCCTCTGGCATAGGAGTTCGTACTTTTATAAGAGATCGTCTTTTCCGTTCCGTCAGGAAGAATGGCGGTCATATAGCCCTCCGATGCACCTGCAGGCGCCGTAAAGGCTTCATACTGCATTAAGGCACGCATGAGCAGATACAGATCATAGGCAGTCGTATAATGCTTCTCATCATGGATCCCGTTCGGGTTGGCGAAATGCGTATTGATCATACCCAGTTCCTCCGCCCTGTGATTCATCAGAGAAACAAACTCGGGAATACTTCCGGATACTGCCTTCGCAAGCACGTTTGCCGCGTCATTTCCGGAAGGAAGGATCAGCCCGGTCAGAAGATCCCGGACGCTTAAGGTCATTCCCGGCTCCAGTCCCGCAAGCGAGGAATTCTCAGGAATACCCTCGTAAACCTCATCACCCGCGGTGATCAGCGTGTCCAGATCCTGGAAATGCTCGATCACAAGAAGCGCCGTCATGCATTTCGTCATGCTGGCCGGCCAGATCTTCTGAAGCGCCCCCTTGGAATACAGCACTTCACCTGTGTCTTCGGAAAGCAGCATCGCGACCGGCAGATCCAGAAGGCCCGGATCGTAAATGTCTTCCGTAGTGATCACGCACAGGCCGGAGGAAAACGGCTCAATGCGCCCGTTGACGCCGATCCCGTCCACCATCGGGCGGACGATGTCCTGTTCATAAAAACCGGTCTCACAGATCTCTGTCTTTTTGCAGGCGGATAAAAGCACTCCTGCAAGGATCAGTAACACAGCAAAATACACTTTACGCATCAGCGGTACACCCTCTTATTATTTCTTCCCCACAGACTCACGCTCAGCACCATGCCGATCAGCATGAATGAACTCAGGAGGGAACTCATACCCGCGCTGACAAAAGGCAGCGGGATCCCGGTATTCGGCAGAAGAAGCACGGCAACACCGATATTGATAAAGCTCTGAAAAGCGAACATCGCGCCTACGGTGCCCGCGATGATCTTTCCGGTTCTGTCCGCGCATTTTCCGGCTGTGTGGAAACACTCAAATACGATCAGGGAGATCAGGAAAATGATCACGCAGCAGCCCGCGAATCCCAGTTCCTCTCCCACCACGGCAAAGATAAAATCACAGGATTCCTCTGAAAGGAAATTGCCGTTTTTCACAGATTCCAGAGAAGACGTCACCAGGCCTTTTCCTAAAAGCCCTCCGGAACCGATGGCCATGACAGACGTATTCTGCTGGTAGACGGATTTCGGATAGTCCTCCGGGAAAAAGTAGGCGTTGATACGTCCGATCTGGTGCGGTTCCAGAAGCTTATTGAGGATCGTCTGCTCCGGCTGGTTGACGATGATGATAAAGAATACCGCCGCGGGGATCAGGATCAGAAGCCCGGCAACGATCCATTTATAGCTGACGCCGGCGATGAACAGCGCGGATACCGTGATCAGTAGCAGCATGACCGTTGTGGAAAGATCCGGTTCCTTCATGACCAGGAAAACGGCCGGAGCCGCGGCAAGAAGGAACAGAAGGAGCCCCCAGACCCTGCTGATCCTTTCGTTCAGTTTCAGTGAAACGAAAGCAAGAAAATAGATCAGCGCGGGCTTGGCGAATTCCGAAGGCTGGATGGTTCCGAGCAGCGGAAAATAGAACCAGCGCTTCGCGCCGTAGATCGCGTTTCCGAATACCAGAAGGGCGGCCAGCGCGAGAAGCGCCGCGCCGTACAGGATCCATGAAAATTTGATCCATTTCCTGTAATCCAGGACAGAAAGCCCGATCATCAGCACAATACCCGCTCCGACACCCAGAAGCTGCTTCACGTAGGTGCTGACCAGGCTTGATGATATTTCATTGATGGTCGCAGAATAAACGACCATGGTCCCGATGACGCTGAGCAGGATCACATAAGCGATCAGGCGGAAATTCAGGTCTCTTAAACGGAACCGTTCTTCATTGATCGTTCCAAGCATTTACTGAAGCTTCCCTTTCAGCACGATGGGAATATCCTGTCCGTCAAGACGTTTCGCGGAATTCAGGAACTCCCTGCATGCCAGTGATTTTACGTTGATCACGTACACACCCTTCTGTACGGAGGCCATGATCTCGTCATCCTCAAGGACAGCGCCCAGAAGAGGGATCTTTGCCGCGCGTACGACCTGTTCAGGCTCCGGCAGTTTCCCGTTTTTCACAAGATCCGGCCGGATCCGGTTAAGAAGGAGGCACGTGGCTTCCGGTTTCAGGTCACGGAGTCTTCTGAGCGCCCGGCCGGAACGCCTGAGCGTCAGAGAATCCGGAGTCATGACAAATACCACCTGGTCGCTTACCCCGATGATCTCTTCCGCCAGGGGGCCCGGACAATTTCCGGCATCCACCACGACCGCGTCGAATTTGTCTTTGAATAAACGCAGCAGTTTCGCGATCCTGTCCTTCATGAGCGCGGATTCCGCCCGTGTCTGGGATCCCGGAAGAAGGAGGAAACTGTTTTCCTCACCCACACGGACCAGTGCTTTCATAATGGTGCAGCTGCCTTCCAGAACGTCGAGCAAGCTGTAGACCACCCGGTCCTTTACGCCCAGGATCAGGTCCGCGGAAGCGTTTCCCGCGTCCGCGTCTACCAGGACGACTCTTTTTCCTTCCGCATGAAGTCCCGCGGCCAGATTCGCCGCTGCTACTGATTTTCCGACACCGCCTTTTCCGGCTGTGACAGAAATGATTTCTCCCATAATATCCTCCTGCCGATCAGTCAAGAATGTCATTAATGCTGCCGCTGGCTGCGGAGTTCTCCAGGATCTCCTCCAGCGTAATATCACCCTCCAGGTATTCGTAAACGCCCTTCGCGATCAGCGCTGCGTTACCGGATGAATAACCATTCGGGATCTGTACCGCCATAGCGTACTTAATATCGTCATAGGGCCCGTAGGTCACATACCAGCCGTGCTCTGCACGGAGCCGGTTTTCCTGAGCGGACCCGGACTTGGCCGCGTAATCGTACCTGAGTCCGAAGAAATCTCCGTTTCGGGATCCGCCCTCATGCACCACCGTATACATGCCGCGGTGCAGATAATCCCATGTGGATTCTTTAAAATTCAGCTTGTTTACCACCGTCGGTTCATGAGAAAGCACCGTAACGCCTTCCTTGTCCTTTACACTGTTCAGCAACTGCAGTTCATACACGTTTCCTGAGGAAGCAAGCGCTGTCACATAACGGGCAAGAGAGATGGTCGTAAACGCGAAGGTACCCTGTCCGATGGCTGACGTAACAGGAAGCTCGGTGGTGAGGACCGAGACATTCTCCGCGCACTCAATACCGGTTTTTGTGCCGAACCCGTACATTTCCGCGTATTTATTGATCACGCTGACGCCAAGCGACGGGCTGTACTGTCCGTTCGCGTTCATACTGAACCGGTAGCCGCATTCGTAAAAGAAACAGTTGCAGGACTGCCCGAGGGCGTGCACCATGCCGAGCCAGCCGTGTTCTCCGCCTTCCAGACGGTAGATCCAGCATCTGGGATGGTCCAGCTTGTCATAAATACCTTCGCAGTGCAGTTCTTCCAGTTCGCCCACATAACCGTCCTCAAGCGCCGCAGTCGCCGTGACCATCTTAAAGGTGGAGCCAGGCGCCAGTCGGGACTGGGTCGCGCGGCTGTACAGAGGACTGGACAGGTCGTTCAGCAGCCTGCTGTAATAGGCGGAATTGTTGATCTGGTTCGAATCGTATCCCGGGTAGGATACCACCGCGAGAAGTTCACCGGTATTCGGATCCGTGATCACAGTACCCGCGGAACAAGGGTCCAGCGCGATCTGCGATGGAGAAAGCTCCATGGACGTGATCTTGGACTCAAAGAAATCATAGGCGGACTCATTCGTTCCTTCCGCAAGCAGCGCTTCATCCGAAGCGCTCCGTTCCAGGATTCCCTGGTCCAGAAGCATCTGCCCGACTTCGCAGCCGGTGATCAGGTCCGTATGGATCAGCTCATCGTATACCAGCTTGTCAAAATCGCCGAAAGACCGTGAGATCTCGGCAAGCAGGATCTCCGTAATATAACTGTAGCAGGCATCCACGGTATTGTACCGGGCTTCTTCCGAAAGCTTCGACATATCCGCCCAGCCGTTTTTCAGCGCGTACAGAAGCAGTTCCGGGAAGGACTTTTCTCCTGCTTTCCAGGCCGCGTACATTTCGTCTCCCGTCTCCACATTCGCGGCGACCAGATACCCGCTGCTGTTCATAAACGTGTAAAGGTACGACGTGTAGGCGCGGGAATACTCGTCCATATCATTCAGCGGAACATCCGAACGGCTCTCAAGCATGGCTTCCAGGCTGCGGATCACTTCCCGCTTCCGGTTCTCCATTCTGAGGCTCACGGACCGCTCCGTGCTTCCGGCGTCCTCTGATGCCATATGCGACATGGAAAGGATGTTGTTATTGATCATCTGGAAATATACGTCGCGGATCGGGATCAGGTATTCACTGTTTTCATACGCGATCTCCGGATCGTAGTCCGTACCGATGTACAGATGATTCACGATAATGCCCGCCAGCTGCTGTTCCATAACATTATAGGCAGCCGTCGTGATATTCGCGTCCACGGAAAGATAAACGTCCCGCCCCTGGGCAGGCTCTTCCAGGATCTCCTCATAAAGGACGATGCCTTTATTGTTGACATAGATCAGCTTTTTGCCTTTGGTCCCCTGGAGATAGCTTTCGTACGCGCTTTCGATCCCTTCTTTTCCGACCAGGTCGCCGGCAATGTAATCGCCGCCTCCCGCGTTCAGTTCATCGATCTCCTCAATGGTCGCGGAACCTACATACCCAAGGATACAGGAAAAGCATTCGCTGTTGTAATATACGCGCTCGAATGTCTCTTCCACATCCACGCCCACCAGATCGTTCTGACTCTCCAGGACCGCGGCCCTTAAGTTTTCGGAGATATCCGTGACAATGGGAGTGGAAATATAGCGGGTAAAAGCCGTAGCCGCCAGGGAATAACGGATATTGCATATCTTCAGGGCATCCAGCTTGGATACCTCGCCCGCGTTTTTCCAGGAGGAAGAGAAATTATACAGCTTTGTCTTCAGGTACTCGATCACGGTTTCCGCGCTGTCCTGGAAGGGATCTTCGCCCTTTTCCTGGCGTTCAGTGATCCGGTCCGCGCCGTACACGTCACGGATGAACCGCCGGATCCTGGATTCAGACCCGCTGAACACATACTCGCCGTTATCGGAGATCACTGCCGGAATACTGTGCTGCGGCTCCGCGCCGTAGCGGTCCAGGATACGGATCAG
>CADCQD010000306.1 GCA_902803485.1 uncultured Eubacteriales bacterium
AAAAACTGCCCAACTGGCAGGTCGTGGTCGGCACGAACGAAGCGGGTATCTCTGTGTATAACCGCAGCAAGGGCAAGCCCATCGTCAATTCCGCAGACGCCGGCGACCGGATCGAGAACATCGACCTCGCAGCCGCCAATGACGCCATTGCCATTGCTCTCTGCTCCAAGGCCGGCATCCCGGCAGATAACGACGAGCGTATGATGTACTGCCAGGAGCTTCTGGAGCGCGGCCTGACGCTGGGCATGTCGGAAGAAGACCTCTGGTTTGACCCGCTGTTCCTCGTCATCAAAGGTATGCAGGATAAGCAGAATGACGTACTGGAAGCCATCCGGATGTTCACGGAAATGGGTCTCAGGACCACCGGCGGCCTTTCCAATGTATCAAACGGAATGCCCAAGGACGTGCGTCCCATCATCGACTCCGCCATGATCGCCATGGCTATGGCGAACGGCCTCAGCTCCGCTATTATCAATCCCTGCGACAGGCGGATGATCGAGACCATCAAGTCCTGCGACATTATTAAGGACAATTACCTCTACGCGGATTCCTTCTTAGAGATTTAAGGAGTTTTATTTGTACACGATCATTTTCAGACAGAACGGATATGAGATCAAAACGCAGGCGCCGGGCGGCCAGACACTTCTTCAGGCTGCCCGGGAAGCAGGCGTGGATATTGACGCGCCCTGCTCCGGCAGCGGCCTCTGCGGCAAATGCCGGGTGAAGCTTCTGGAAGGGGAACTGGATGGCGGATGCGGACGGCAGCTCTCGGAAGAAGAAATCAGGTCCGGGATCCGTCTCGCCTGCGAAAGCCATATCGTAAGTGACGCCGTGATCGAGATCCCGGAGACTGCGGGCAGTTTCCGCTACGGGATCGTGACCGCGGATTTCTCCACAAGAAGAGATCTGTCAGTTTTTGATACCGTATCAGAGGAGCTTAAGCAGGAAGGGATCGAGAAACTCCGCAATCATTTTTCCATACTCATCCTTTCTCTGGATGAGCCGACGCTGGAGGATACCATGCCAGACCTGGAACGTGTCCGGCAGAAGATCCTGGAAGAAACCGGCTGCGGGCATATTCGTTTTTCTTCTGTATTCGTGCGGAAGGCGGCTTCCGTACTCCGGGAGCATGGTTTTCATGCGGCCCTGCCTGTGGAAAAGCGGGAGGACGGCTCTCTCTTTGTTTATGATATCCTCCCTCCGGATTCTAAAGTGATCCCTGCCGCGGCAGTGGATATCGGGACCACGACAGTGGCGGCGGTACTTACGGATCTTTGTACAGGCAATATCCTTGCCCGCGCTTCCGCCGGCAATGCCCAGATCCGTTACGGCGCGGACGTCATCAACCGCATCATCGCGGCTTCCCGTCCGGGCGGAAGGGAACTTCTCAGGAAAGCAGTGGAGGAGGATACGATCCGCCCGATGATCCGGCAGATGTGCAGCGACTCAGGAATCGATCCGGCCGGCATTTACAGGCTCTGTGTCGCGTCCAATACGACCATGAATCATTTATTCACCGGCTGCTTCGCGGATCCGATCCGCATGGAGCCGTACGTCCCTACTTTTTTCAAAACAGATGCTTTTTCCGGCCATGATCTCGCGCTCGGCATCCATCCGGACGCGCCTGTGCTTTTCGCTCCGAATGTGGGCAGCTATGTGGGCGGCGATATTACCGCCGGCGTACTGGTCAGCCGGATGTGGTCAAAGCCGGAATTCTCCATTTTTGTCGATCTCGGCACCAATGGAGAGATCGTGTTCGGAAATGAAGACTTTATGATGTGCTGCGCCTGCTCCGCGGGTCCCGCGTTTGAAGGCGGCGATATCCACTGCGGTATGCGCGCGACGAACGGCGCTATTTCCGGGATCAGGATCGATCCGGAAACCATGGAGCCCGAATATACCGTGATCGGCGATTCAGCGCCTCTCGGCCTCTGCGGCAGCGGCATTATCGATACGGTCTGCGAACTGTTCCGCTGCGGGATCATCTCACCCAAAGGCGCCATCATCCGCGAAGGCCGGCGGATCCTCCGGGATCAAAGCGGGATCGGCCGCTTCGTGATCGTTGAAGGTACCGCGCATCAGCGCGAGATCTTTATTGACGAAGTGGATATCGCGAACTTTGTCCGCGCGAAAGGCGCGATCTTCTCCGCCATCATCACCATGCTCAAGTGCGTGGATATGGACGTCAGCATGATCGAACATATCTACATCGCCGGAGGCATCGGCTCCGGCCTGAACATAAAAAACGCCGTGACCATCGGGATGCTGCCGAGGCTTCATGAGGATCAGTATACCTATCTCGGAAATACGTCTCTTACCGGCGCCGTCTGCATGCTGCTCAGTGATGACGCGGTGAATAAGGTCGATGAGATCAGCTCCGGGCTTACCTACCTGGAACTGAGCACACAGCCCGGTTATATGGACGAGTTCGTCGCGGCCTGTTTCCTCCCGCATACGGACGCGTCGCTATTTGCGGAGGCCTGACAAAGAGATGGCTGAGATCGTGAACAATAAAGAAGGGCTTCCCCTTCAGTACTATTCAGGGAAATTCCGGGAAGCGGATCCGCTTGAGATCACGGCACGGACCGGCGTTCCTTATGATGAAGACCGCCGGATATTCACGTTCACATTGATGAACAGCGTTTATGAGATCACGCATCCGGAGTTCAGCCTTCGCTTTCTCAGGGGCGAAGGCGACCGGCTTTCCGGATATCCGACAGGCCGGATCCTGGTGCTGCGCTTTCTCGTAAACGGGCATCTGATCCGTCCCGGCGGGCAGTTTCTCGCTTATCAGGATAATCCCTGGGGCGAGGTCTATCTCAGAAATTTTACCAACCGCTGTATCCGGAGGCTTGCCTTTACCTT
>CADCQD010000307.1 GCA_902803485.1 uncultured Eubacteriales bacterium
TACGAAGATCACGAGATTCGCGAGAAGCAGCATCACGAGGATCAGCAGGATGCCGTAGCCTTTCCGGCTTTTCTTTACTTCAGCGGCGACTTCAAGGCTAGCGTCCTCAAAGCGCCGATCCAGCTGCTTCAGCTTTTTCAGATGCTCCTGGGCTTCGGGATTGGGCGTGCCGCAGTAGGGGCAGAAGGCGTCGTTAAGGGTGAGCGGCGAGCCGCAGTTCTTGCAGTTGACCATTTCAGCCCTCCTTTACGTATTCTTTCAGAAGATCGGAATCCACGTAACCGTAGGAGTCCGTGCACTTTTCATAGATCTCTTCGAGCTCGGAAAGGGAATAGCCTCTTTCTTCAAGCTCCGCGATCAGATCGTCCCGCATCTCTTCGTATTCCGCTTCATCCACCCGGTTCATGCCGTTGTATCCGGTGAAGATCTCCGGCTTGAAGATGAGATGCAGCATGCGCTGGAAGCGGTACGCGTCAAAACGGTCTTCGCCCTTGATCTTCTGATAGCCAAGCTTCAGGGCGTAGGAAGGATAGCGGGACCAGGTCCGGACGGCGTTCGGCTGCTGGTAATACAGCTTTTCCACGGCCTTCATGTCCCCGCTTTCATAAGCCTCGTTGAGTTTCGCCAGGTTATCGTTCATCCAGGTGATCTCTTCGTAGGCCTGCTGATCGTATTTCGGATCGTTCCGGTAGTTGACCTGCGCCGTGCGGGAGAAAGCAAACGCGATCCCGATGATGACGGCAATGAAGATCATAGAGCGCAGAAGAGAAGACAGGACGATCCGGCTGACGGACTTTTCCACGTTCTCCTTAAGGCCGAGCATGGAGTCGATCAGCGATGAGATCTTCATCCTGAATTCCGCGTACGCGCCTCTTTTGTTCATGGTGCCGCAGTAGGGGCAGCTGCTCCGCGAGGCGTTAAAGAATGATCCGCAGTTCCTGCATTGTACTGTGCTCATGGCATCCTTTCTCCGTGTTGGTTTTCATGACTATTATATTGCAGGCGGACCGGTTTGGCAATTGAAAAGAAACGCCGCGCGTATTCAGATATTTCCCGGTTGAACGAACGGCCGGTTTTGGTGTATCATTCAAATAGGACGGACAGGCGCGGACAGAAGAGGTTCCTCTTCATATTAAGGAGGTCGAAATAATCATGAGCACGATCGAGATCAGAAAGATCAGCATTACTGCCCTGGATACGGACGCGATAGTCAATGCCGCAAATGAAGAGCTCTGGGCCGGCGGAGGCGTGTGCGGCGCGATCTTTGCGGCGGCCGGCCGCGACCGGCTGCAGAAAGCCTGCGATAAGATCGGTCATTGTGATACCGGGTCGGCCGTCATCACGCCGGGATTTGACCTGAAAGCCCGGTACGTGATCCATGCCGTCGGTCCCCGCTGGAAGGACGGGAGCCACGGAGAGCCGGAACAGCTCTACGGGGCATATTACAGATCACTGGAACTGGCGGCAGCCAATCAGTGCCTCTCGAGCGGTTTTCCGCTGATCTCCGCCGGCATCTTCGGCTATCCGGTGCAGGGAGCCTGGCGTCAGGCGCTGGCGGCCTGCGCGGATTTCCTTGACCGGCACGACGGCCTGACAATGGAAATCGTATTTGCCGCGCTGAGCGACGGGATCATCGCGGCCGGCCGAAAGGAACTGCTGAGGAGCGGCGCTTCCCGCTACAAGATCGCGGAAAGGAACGACTGGAAGCGGCTCGACATGCCGAAGCAGCACGATACCTTTATTCTGCGGCGGCCATTTACGGCGCGGCAGATGGCAGCCCTCCGGCGCGGCAACATCCCGCAGGTGATGGAAGATAAATGGTTCTGGTTCATGGAAGGCAATACGCTCTTTGCCCATCGCAGCTGGACCGGCGTCTGCATTTACCGCATGGAAATTAAGTCTGACGGGGATCACGCCGTGACGGTCAACCGGGATCCTGAGCAGTACAAGTGCGCGAGCGCGGAAGAGGACGTCCGGCAGCTGAACAAACTGCTGGACTGGTGGACGCAGGAACCTTACGATCATTATCATGAATGGCTTGACGAGACGGCAGATGCGCTGGCAAAGGCGGGAAAGAATACGGATGGGAATCGATGAAAAAACACGGTGACTTCAGACGCGTCACAGGAAAACTTTCCGGAAAAGCAGCAGCTTCAGGCTGCTGCTTTTCCTTCGTGGAAGAAAAACGCTTTTTTTTTGTGGTTATTTGTTGACAAAGCCCCGAAAAGTGCGCTATATTGCATATTGGTGAATTGTATAACCGCATGTTTTTTAATGCATTTATTTGTTGAGGAGTAAGACCATGTCGAAAAGGAAAATCGGAATCATCTCACTGCTGCTAATGGCATTTCTTATGCTTTCGTCGGTGAGCGCGCTGGCAGCCACGGTTATGGTCGGTTGGCCGGGCAGGGCCGGCAGAACTAACACGGTAACGATCCATTACGGGTACATGGAGAATGGCATATTTAAAGAGTTTAACTCGACGCAGTTCAGCCATGGCTTCCCGAGCATTGTGCGAGACAATGCGGAGAACTACCTCATCTATGATGTGGCAGGCTACGAGTTCGATTACGCTTACAGAAATTCAAATACCACTGCTAACCGGATCCAGCCGCTCTTGGATAAAAGCGGTTCTTATAACTATAATTATTACAAAGCAACCAGTACTCTAACTGATGTTGAAACAGGTTCATTGACCACCGGCAACAATATCTACATGGTCTATAAACCGCTGGCGGATCCGCCCGCCGGCGGCACCCCTAAAATCTATGAATCCTCTGATACTCCCGCAGATCCGGAGATACTCAAGGAATCCGTGAACAACCACGACGGCACACGCACCATCACGCTGAGCATCACGGGACACGAAGCGCCGGTCGAATTAGAGTCGTTAGCGGACGTCATCGTCGTCTTTGATATTTCCGGCAGTATGGAACAAAACACTTTAAAAGATACTACGATCACCCGTCTGGAATCCGCAACGGATGCGCTCCAGTATCTGAGCAATCATCTTCTCGCTGACGATCAGGTCAACAGAGAGGGGGAGAAACTTAACCGCATGGCGCTGGTCATGTTCTCCAACACTGCCCAGGTCGTCCAAGATTTCACGAGTGATCCCTCTGTATTCAATGCGTCTGTTGATAGTTTAACGGCGAGCGGAGGGACCAACTGGGAGTACGCGCTGCAGAAAGCGAACCGCCTCTCCGTGGACCCTGGCCGCGCCACATATGTCATCTTTATTACCGACGGAGCCCCTACATGGCGCATGACGCGTTACAATGTTTCCGACACCCAGCTGCGCAACCAGAATGATATGTATACCGCCTACGGGATTGCTGTTGATTACGGTTTCTACCGTATTTACAACGTGTTCGGACACGGCAACAGCGACAACCAAGACAGAAACTATCAAGCTGCCCTTGCCGAGGCGAAAAGCATTGTCAATAAAGGGAAACAGTTTTATGCCATAGCGATCGGCGACGAGGATGCTATAGAGGCGATGATGCGGCTGACGGACGATGCGGGCGTCAGTGCGCGAAACACTTTCACTGTCCGTACTGAATCACAATTGGTCGATGCTATCATAGATGTGGAGCACGATATTCTCGGAGGGTACGGCTGGTCCGATGTTGAAATGCGAGACGGCATA